>JAUMXP010000007.1 GCA_030529125.1 Eubacteriales bacterium
AATCTGCCCTTGATATCTGTTGAATTTAGTTCAAGTCCTCCCCGAAAGCCGTTTTTGGCTTAGGATATCTATTGAGTTTCACTTGAAAAAATGGGATAAAAAAATCCAGTAACCGTTGTGGTTACTGGATTTCTTGCGCCGATATCTAAATCGGTTCGCATTGTTGGTTGCGGAGGCCGGATTTGAACCGACGACCTCCGGGTTATGAGCCCGACGAGCTACCAGGCTGCTCTACTCCGCGATATATGCTTTCTGTCAGCCACATTATATTATCACTAAACTCATCATTTGTCAAGCCTTCAGTGGCATAAAGCTGAAAATAGGTGAAAATACATAGGTCTTATATAACTATTATATTGCAATTTTTGGCTTTTATGCTATAATTACTTAGTATATTAAATTTTTATCAAGGAGTGACGATTATGTGTGAGAAAAAGCCATTTTACATCACAACACCGATTTACTATCCGTCAGGAAATCCACATATAGGCCACTGCTATACAACAGTAGCCTGCGATTCTATCGCTAGATACAAGCGAATGCAGGGCTACGATGTTATGTTTTTGACAGGTACTGATGAGCACGGTCAGAAAATCGAACAGAAAGCCGCTGATAAAGGAATTACTCCTAAAGCTTATGTTGATGAAATCGTCGAGATTTTCAAGAAGCTCTGGGATTATATGAATATCGACTACGACAGATATATCCGTACAACAGACGATTACCACGTAGAGTCTGTACAGAAGATTTTTAAGGCTCTTTACGATAAGGGTTATATCTACAAGGGTGAGTACAGCGGCAAGTACTGTACTCCATGCGAGAGCTTCTGGACTGATAGCCAGCTTGTTGACGGCAAATGTCCTGAATGTGGCAGAGATGTTATCGAAGCTAAGGAAGAAGCGTATTTCTTCAGGATGTCTGATTTTGCGCAACGTATCGAAAAGCTCTTAACAGAAACTGATTTCTTACAACCTAAAACCAGAGCTGTTGAACTTGTAAACAACTTCATTAAACCAGGTCTTGAGGACCTCTGCGTATCACGTACAAGCTTTACATGGGGTGTTCCTGTTACATTTGATGAGAAGCACGTTGTATATGTATGGATCGATGCTCTTTCTAATTACATTACAGCGCTTGGCTATGAGAACAACGCATACAGCGATTTTAATAAGTACTGGCCTGCAGATACCCATATGGTAGCTAAAGATATTATGCGTTTCCACGCTATCATCTGGCCTGCTATGCTTATGGCGCTTGAGCTTCCACTTCCTAAGCACTTGGCTGTTCACGGTTGGATTACATTCAACGGCCAGAAGATGAGTAAATCTTTAGGCAACGTTGTTGATCCATTTGTACTTGGTGAGCGCTACGGGGCTGATGCTATCCGTTACCACATCTTACGCGAGATGGCACTCGGTGCTGACAGCTCTTTCTCTAACGAGATTATGATCAACCGCATCAACTCAGATTTAGCTAACGGTTTAGGTAACCTTGTGTCACGTACTGTCGCTATGATTGACAAGTATTTCGGTGGCACACTACCTTTTGAGCGTGAAGCTGGAGAGTTCGATGATGACCTTATGAACACTGCTCTTACACTGAAAGCAACTGTTGATGACTATATTGAGAAGACTCAGATTAATAACGCTCTTGCTGAAATATTCAAGGTAGTTTCACGTGCTAACAAGTATATCGACGAAACTACACCTTGGGTGCTCGGCAAAGACGAGTCAAAGAAAGCTCGTTTAGCTACTGTACTTTACAATCTTTTAGAGAGCATTCGTGTTGCATCAACACTTCTCTCTGCGTTTATGCCAACAACTATGCCAAAAGTTTTTGAGCAGATTGGCGCAACTGATTACGCTACTTATGAGTATGCTGATAAGTGGAATGTTCTGCCACTTGATACTACAGTCGCTAGAGGCGAAGTTTTATTCCCTAGAATCGACGTAGATAAAGAAATCGAAGAGCTCAACGCTATCATTCAGAAGAATGTTGAGAAAGCTCAGGCTGAGGAACAGAAATCCGAAAAGAAAATCGAAGGTTTAGCTCAGATTGGTATCGATGATTTCTGCAAGGTAGAGTTGAGAGTTGCACAGATCAAAGAATGCGAAAAGGTCAAGAAGTCTAAGAAGCTCTTAAAACTCACACTGCTTGACGGTGAAGGTGAGCGTACTGTCGCTTCTGGTATTGCAAACTACTATGAACCTGAAGAACTCATAGGCAAGAAGGTCATCTTAGTTGCTAACTTAAAGCCTGCTACATTGTGCAAGGTTGAGAGCCACGGTATGATTCTGGCTGCATCTATGGGCGAGGATGTAAACGTAATCTTCGTTGACGATTCTGTAGAAGTTGGTAGCCGTATCAGCTGATATATCAATGTTTAGAATAAGGGGCGGTTTATCCGTCCCTTTCTCATATAGGTGAATTTATGGATAATATTTTTGATGCCCACGCGCATTATGACGATGATTGGTTCGATGAAGATAGGGAAGAGCTCCTGAGCACTTTGCCTCAAAAGGGCGTTAGTGGTGTAGTTAATGCCGCGGTTGATTTACGTACCGCAGAGATTGCAAGAAGCTTTGCTGAAAAATACGAGTATATGTATTTTACTGTCGGCTTTCATCCTGAAAATCTAGATGATATGCCGAGCGATTATCTTGAGCAGATTAAAGAAATGCTCAAGCACGAAAAGGCGGTAGCTTTAGGTGAAATCGGACTTGACTATCACTGGGATATTGAAAAAGAATTACAGCACAGAGTGTTTGAAGAACAACTCAAACTAGCTAAAGAACTCGATGTACCTGTTGTTATCCACGACAGAGAGGCTCATGGAGACGTGATGCAGTATCTTAGAAAGTATCAGCCAAAGGGACTTATGCACTGCTTTTCGGGTAGTGTCGAAATGCTCAAAGAAGTGCTCAAACTCGGGCTTAGTATTTCTCTTGGCGGTACTGTCACGTTCAAAAACGCCAGAGTGCCAGTTGAAGTAGCAGAGTTTGTTCCGCTTGACAGGTTACTACTCGAAACTGACGCTCCGTATCTGTCACCGGTGCCAAATAGAGGTAAGCGCAACGACAGCTCAAACATAATCTACACAGCGACAAAAATCGCTGAAATCAAGGGTGTGAGCGTTCAACAGCTACTTGATATAACAGCAGAAAACGCGAAGAGATTATACGAAATAGAATAAGCTACAAATAAAAAACCGACCGTGACTTACGGTCGGTTTTGTTGTTCTAAATATTAATATCAAGCTCCACAGGACAGTGGTCAGAGCCGTAGATGTCACAGTGGATTTTAGCGTCGTTGATTTTATCATTGAGTCTTTCGCTGCAGATAAAGTAGTCAATTCTCCATCCCGAGTTCTTCTCGCGTGCATAAAAACGATACGACCACCATGAGTATATCTGCTCCATATCAGGGTACAGATAACGGAAAGTGTCGGTAAAACCGCTCTCGAGCACTGCTGTCATCTTGCCACGTTCTTCATCAGTGAAGCCCGGATTCTTGCGGTTTGTTTTAGGATTTTTCAGGTCGATTTCTTTGTGCGCTACGTTTAAGTCACCGCAGTAGATAACTGGCTTTATCTCGTCAAGCTGTTTGATATAGGAGAGAAAATCATCCTCCCATTTCATGCGGTACTCGAGTCGTTTCAGTCCGTCCTGAGCATTAGGAGTATACACTGTGATGAAGTAAAAGTCATCAAACTCAAGCGTGATAACTCTACCCTCGTGGTCGTGTTCTTCGATACCTAAGCCATAGGTGACAGACAGTGGTTCTTTTTTAGTGAAAATCGCAGTGCCTGAGTATCCTTTTTTCTCTGCGTAGTTCCAGTAGCTGTGGTAACCCTCAGGACAAAAGTCAATCTGACCCTCCTGCAGTTTTGTTTCCTGCAGGCAGAAGATATCAGCGTCGAGCGTATTGAAAGTATCCATGAAGCCTTTGTTCATAATCGCACGTAGGCCGTTAACGTTAAAAGATATAAATCTCATATTTACCTCTTATTCAAAGTGAGAATTAAGCTCATTTACAATTTTATCAAAG
Organism: Eubacteriales bacterium; assembly: GCA_030529125.1. Lineage (GTDB taxonomy): Bacteria > Bacillota > Clostridia > Oscillospirales > Acutalibacteraceae > Ruminococcoides. The sequence continues at coordinate 4,048 of JAUMXP010000007.1, forward strand.
TGCATGCTGTGGCTTGCCTTGACCAGTACAGTGTCACCCTTTTGTATGATGTCTGCGATGTGAGCTGTGCACTCATCAACAGTTGAGTAGTAGTATCCTTTGCTCTTCGCACCATCAAAAAGATGTTTTGCAAGTTCTCCGACTGCGACAACCTCGTCGATGCCTGTGTCATAGATAAACTGTCCTGTTTCAAAATGCAGTTTGTTTTCGTTTGTACCGAGCTCTTTCATATCGCCGATGATAGCGACTTTTCTGCCCGTAAATTTAGCTAGCGAGCTGACCGACGCTCTAACTGACGTAGGGTTAGCGTTGTAGCAGTCGTCGATGATAGTGATGTCGTTTTTGCGGATGACATTACTGCGTGAGCCTACAGTTTTGTAGTTTTCAACTCCACACTTTATTTGCTCAGGCGTCATACCCAGGCTTTCGCCGATAGCAGCCGCACACAGCGCGTTTGCGACCATGTGGCTTTCAACGGATGGTACAGTGCATTCTATAACTGAGTTTTTGAGATACAGCTTGCACGCTATACCGGTGAATAGGTCTGTTTCAATAATTTCGGCCTTGTATTCATTTCTGCTGTCAAAGCCGTAGAAGCTTGTTTTGATACCATTGTGTTCTTTGACAGTGTAGAGCTTTTCGTCATCACCGCAGAAGAACATTTTGCCGTCAGGGTTTAAAAACTCAAGCATCTCAGTTTTTGCTTTGAGCACTCCGTCCAGGTCAATCAGGTTTTCTAAGTGGCAGTAGCCGATGTTGGTGATAACAGATATGTCAGGGCGCACGATGGTTGCAAGTCTGGTCATCTCAGTAAAGCCCGAGATACCCATCTCGATAACTGCGATTTCGTGGTCTTCTTCGAGCTTGAAGATAGTCAGCGGAACACCGAGCTCGTTGTTGAAGTTGCCCTGTGTTTTGTGAACATTAAACTTCTGTGACAGTACCGAGCTTATCATCTCTTTAGTCGAAGTCTTACCTACTGAGCCTGTAATTGAGATGAACGGAATAGTGAAAAGCGAGCGGTAGTACTCAGCGATTTTCTTCAGCGCTACTAATGTTGAGTCAACTAAAATATAGTTGCACTCACACTGGGGCTTTTCTTCAACCAATGCGCACACTGCACCTGCATCTATGCACTGTGGGATGAATGTATGGCCGTCAACTCGTTCGCCTTTGATAGCGGCAAACATAGTACCGTCTTTTACCTGACGGCTGTCGGTAACTATAGATGTGACCAGTATATTTTCATCACCGAAAAGCTGACCGCTGCAGCTTTTTGCAATTTCTTTTAGTGTAATAGGTTTCATAATATCACCAATTATTATTGTAGGGGCGACCAGTGGTCGTCTGAGTGTGAAACACCAAATTTAGTTATACTTTTTCAGTGAAAGCTCAACGATTTTTTCACAAAGCTCAGGGAATTCCATTCCGTCAGCCTTGGCTTCCTGTGGGAGTAAGCTCATTGGTGTCATACCCGGTAGTGTGTTTGCTTCCAAGCAGTAGATTCTGCCGTCGGTTTCATCGAGTAAAAAGTCGATTCTAGCGTAGCTCTCTAAGTGCAACTCGTCAAAAGCGTGGAGTGCTTCGTTCTGGAGCAGTTTTGTAGTAGCTTCGTCTAAGTCTGCAGGACAGATTTCCTCTGTGTTGCCTGCCTGATATTTGTTAACATAGTCGTAAAAACCGGTCTTAGGGATAATCTCAATGATAGGCAGTGCTTTGTCACCTAATACACCGATAGAAAATTCTCTGCCCTTGATGTATTGCTCAACGAGCACCTGACCTTCGTATTTAAACGCATCAATCATAGCTTTCTCAAAGTCATCTTTAGTCTGTACGATTGATACACCTACTGAGCTACCTGCTGAGCAAGGCTTAACAACACACGGGAAGTCAGTCCAACTATCAAGCTCGCCGTTGTGCAAAGCGTCTTTATGATACAGCTTAGACATAGGAGTAGGCACGTCAGAGTGTAAGAACACAGCCTTTGTAACTCCCTTATCCATAGCAACAGCAGAGCCTAAGTATCCTGCACCTGTGTATTTTATGCCGAGCATATCAAGTGCTGCCTGAAGCTGACCGTTTTCGCCCATACCGCCATGAAGCGCCAGAAAGCAGATGTCAGCCTTTCTACATATATCGATAACATTCTCGCCAAAAATCGAGTCTGATTTATCTTTTCTCATAGCTTTGATGTCTTCAAGCTGAGGAATCTCTTTTGAAACACCTGTGATAGCTTTTGTGAAATCGTATCCGTTTTCAAAGAGACTATCTATGCTATCTATTTTTTCTTCGATACCCATGAACACATCGAGCAGTATAGCCTTGTGACCTTTATCTCTGAGTGCTTTATACACCTGCTTACCAGATGTGATAGACACATCGCGCTCAGTGCTAAGTCCACCTGCGAGTACAACAATTTTCATATATAATACCTCTTATTCTCCGATGATTTTGATGAGAGCGTGTTTGTTTCTTTTTCCGTCGAGTTCGTAGTAGAAAATCTGCTCCCATGTGCCGAAATCAAGCTGTCCGTCAGTTATAGCGCAGACAACCTCACGTCCCATGATGGTGCGCTTTAAGTGAGCGTCTGCGTTGTCCTCGAAGCCATTGTGGGCATATTGGTTGTATGGCTTTTCTGGTGCTAGCTTTTCAAGCCAACGCTCGTAATCAGAATGCAAGCCGCCCTCGTCATCATTGATGAAAACAGACGCAGTGATATTCATAGCGTTTACAAGTACTAAGCCTTCTTTGATACCGCTCTCATCAATAGCTTTCTGTACATCATGAGTGATGTTTACTATCTTTCTGCGCTGTGGGATATTGAACCACAGCTCTTTTCTGTAACTTTTCATATCTGCCTCTTAAAATACAAAGGAGTCATAGCCCCAGTATTCTATCTCTTCAAATTTTACGTAGACACGGTTACTTGGAATACCGAGTTCTTCAGTTGCAAGTTCGCACAAAGCCGCAGTGAGTTTCTCGTAATTAGCTTTAGTTGATTTTCCGAGCAGTTTAACCTCGAAGTACGCAGACTCATCGTCTTTGTTGCCTTTGAAATAGAGTTTGCAGTCGCCTTGAATCTGTACCATAAGGTAGGCTTCGCTTTTACCAATCAGGGTGATAGCTTCTCCTAGTTTTGTCTTAATGTTTTCCTCCTGCACTTCATTTACAGGTGTTGAAAATCTAGCATCGATAAATGGCATATTTATCCCTCCATAACATATATGGAATTATTATAATACTATATGAGTATTTTATCAAGCAAAAAAGAACTGCCGACTGTTATTAGTCGGCAATTCTCTTTGGGGATTATGAATATTTAGTTGTGCAGATTCTGTCTGCGGACTATCTTAAGCAGGAGGTGGTAGTTGAAAATCGAACTGATATTCTTCCACAACGCTCATACCTAAATCGTTTTTGATTTCAACATACAGTGTGTAGTGGGTACAGTCTTCTAAAGGCTTTGATACGGTGAATGAGTTACTGCTTGAGAACTCTGTTTTTTCAACCAAAGTGCCAAAAGACTCAGGCGGATAAGCGCCTTTATACAATTCAAATTTGTATTCATATGGACCATATCCGTCACAAGCAACGGCTTCAAATGTTGTGTATGTGTCGTAAAAACCCAAATGATACACATTATTTACTACTATCCAGCCTGATTCTACAGGGTCATTTACAGTGAGATATATACTCTCGCTTCTTGTTAATCCCGCTTTGCTTGTCACTATGAATGAGATTTTGTAAGTGCCTGTTTGTGCGAAAGTGTGCTTGTAAACGTTTTGTTCGCTCTTTTCTTGTTTTAAGTCTTCATCTACATAAAACTCATACATAAGAGGTCCCGGTCCACCAGATGCAATAGCTCTGAAAGTAACCTCCTGACCTACTGTAGCAGTAGTTGAGTTGTAGTCAGCAACCAGTGCGTCAGTATACAAATCAATGTAACATTCGCGTCCTGCAGGGAAAACATCAATTAGCCCAGCGACCTTTTGTTGAATATAAGTAGCATCGATAATTGAAACCTTTTGGTCGGCGTTGACATCTGCTGCATAAAGCTCGGTGTCGTGTAAAGTATCAATATTTGCCACATGGCGTTGAACCGCTGTAGCATCAGTAATATCTATTCCGTCATAGCCTATTACATCGCCGAAAACAAGTGGCGGAAGAGCTGCCGATACAGGAAGTAAAGTACAGGACAAAAGCATAATTACTATTATTGATATAGCTAATATTTTTTTCATAATAAGCCTCCTTAAAGTTTGTTATTTGTTCGCATATACATAAGTGCGGTTTGTGAAAAATGCCTGACCACTTTCGTTGTAGATAACGTATAGGTATGTGCCGTTTTCTTCTATCTTGTAGTTGTTAGATATTGAATACGCAAAGTATGTGTAGCCGTTCTTTTCTTTCCATACAGTGCACAAGTGATCAGGACTGAATAGCTCATCTCCATTAAGCCATGGACTGTATGGTTTGTCAACGTTTTTTACTTGGCAGTAGACTTTTTTACTTCCTGTCAGCCACTTTGTTTCGATGTGGTCAACTACTTCATATTCATCGTGAGTGCTTTTGAACTCGCTGATAGCTGCGTAGTCAGGCTTTATAGTAGGGGTAGGTATTGTAGGGGCTTCGCCCTCACCTTCTCCATCAGTTGGTGGCTCGTAAGGGTCATCAGGTGAGCCGGGTGCTTGAGGAGTGTTAGGCTTATCCTCGTCAGGGGGTCTGACAGAAGGTTTGACAGTTGGAGGACGAGTAGGCTTTACTGTTGGTAGATTTGTTGGCTTTATAACAGGGATTTCAGTAGGTTCAGTGACTGAACTTTCGTTTGATGTCTCACTAGGGGTTTCGTTGTGAGATGGGGATGACGGTTTGCTTTCTGAGTCGTTTACAGTGCCTTCGAATGGCGCATCTCCGTTTTCATCATTTGTATGTGTGTAAGCTTTGTTGTCACCATTTGTCGCAGGTTCTGTTACATCAGCAATTAACAGAGTGTCTGTGCTTTATGTAGGGCTTGTTGCTATAGGTGCGTCAGTCGGCGTTACAGGTATCAGGTTATCATCGCTGTTAAACACAAACATCAGACTAGCCGCACACACAATAACAAAACACGCAACCGAAGCTATGATTTTACTGTGTCGAATGAAAAATATGGGTGTAACCGCTTTTTGAGTTGAGGGGATTTTGATTGCGTTTTCTACCCATGAATTAGGTGCTTTGAGATTTTTAAAACTGTTAAAGTTTTTGTTGTTCATCCTTCATCACCTCCATATATAGTTCTGAGCTTTTCTCGGCCACGTTTCAGCGTGGTTTTCACTGTGTTAGGGTTTAATTTCAGTATGTATGCGATTTCATCCACCTTGTATTGCTCAACATAGTACAGGTAGAGCACATCGCGGTATTTCGGCTGAAGCTGTAGCAGTGCCCACGAAATATCCATACTGTCTTTCGGGAAATCTACAGCACAGTCGTTCTGATCATCTAAATATATTGTTTTGCTGTTCTTTTTTATGTGGTTTTTGCATTCGTTTATAGCTACTCGGATCAACCATGCTTTCAGGTGGCTTTCGTCGCTGAATTCAGGGGATTTCTGATATAATCTGACAAAAGTATTCTGGAAGCAATCTTCAGCGTCAGCCCAGTTTTTCAGCCGCATAATGCACACTGATACAACTGTCTGATTGTACTTTCGTACGACTTGTTCGAACTCAAGCCCAGCAAATAATACTTCAGCCATATAATCCCCCCTCTATTAATAAAACAATTTAAAACGCCATTTAGTTTCACAATTTCTAAATTTTTTTATTTTTTGTAGAAAATTTTGCTTTTACTAAAGGAAAAACTGCCGACACGACGTATGTAGCGGCAGTTCTTAGTTAATTACATTATACGCTTATGCGTTTACATCATCCGATTGGAAGCGGAGCGTATGTAAATATATAGGTAGCTTCAGCTTTGTTTCCTTCGCTGTCAGTTGCGATAACGTGGAAAATATATTTTTCGTTGTAATCGAAGTTTTCGTAGTAAGTATGCATTACGTTACAAGTAGACTGAAGCTGTTCCATAATGATAACCTTATCTTCTTCGAGTCTATAGTTGTTGTAGATGTAGAAGTCGTATGTGCAGTCGCCCACAGCGTTTGCAACCTCAACCTCTAACCTAGGTGATAATGAGTGTGGTGAACCGTATGTGATATTTTTGATATAGATATTTTCGCTGTCAGTTGTTTTTTCGACAACTTCATATGGCATGCTGTATGAGCCAGCGCTGATGCCCCATTTGTCTACCATAGTTACATAAAGATTGTAGACACCAGTTTCAGTGAATGTGTAAGTGAATACAGGGTCGTCATCAGTTGATGTGCCTATTAGTTCTCCGTTGATGTAGAATTGTGTTGTTGATGGAGCAGGGTAAGCAAAGCCATCTATTGAAAATTCAACAGGAACTCCTACCATAGCTTTGCCTGACATATAGTCAGGGGTAATGCCTGTGAGCTCTTTGTCGATGTGATAGCTATATCCTGCAGGGAAACGGTCAATAATCTGTGCAACATACTGCTGAATATAGGTTGCATCAATAACTGTGATATAAGCGTCACCGTCAACGTCAGCAGCTTCGACATAGTGTTCTTCGATCTCACTAAGCTGTGCAACATGACGCTGAACGTAGGTAGCGTCTATAATGTTAATTTTTGCCTCAGCAAAAGGGTCGTTCTTAGTGTCGCAGTATACGTCGCCGTAGCGGATAGGAGCTCTCATAGCAGAAGCACTTATTACACAAAGTGATGTAAACAGTAAAAGCACCATGATTACAGATAAAAATCTCACGTATTTTTTCATATTAATAATCCTTTCGAAGTAAATAAATAGCAAAATAAGTTTCATATTTGCTAAAATTATTTGCTACCATTATACTATGAGTTGATACTTAAATCAATACAATTAAATAATGTAGTAGAAAAATCGCCTTTTTTCCTCTAAAGATATTATTCACACTTAGATTGATGTATAATAAACAATGAATGAAAGTGTTTTTCATTGAGATTCAATAAATTACATTTTGGAGGAATTTACAATGCCATTAGTAAATGCAAAAGAAATGCTCACAAAAGCAAAGGCAGGTCAGTACGCTGTTGGTCAGTTCAACATCAACAACCTTGAGTGGACAAAGGCTATCCTGCTCACAGCTCAGGAGAACAACTCTCCTGTTATCCTCGGTGTATCTGAGGGTGCCGGTAAATATATGTGTGGTTACAAGACTATCGTTGGCATGGTTAACGGTATGATCGAGGAACTCAACATCACAGTTCCTGTAGCTCTTCACCTCGACCACGGTTCATACGACGGTGCTAAGGCTTGTATCGAAGCTGGTTTCTCATCAGTTATGTTCGACGGCTCACACTACTCAATCGAAGAGAATATTGCTAAGACAACAGAATTAGTTGGTATTTGTAACGAGCTCGGCCTCTCACTCGAAGCTGAGGTTGGTTCTATCGGTGGCGAAGAAGACGGCGTTGTTGGCGCTGGCGAATGTGCAGATCCTGACGAGTGCAAGATGATCGCTGATCTCGGCATCACAATGCTCGCTGCAGGTATCGGTAACATCCACGGCAAGTACCCAGAGAACTGGGCTGGTCTTTCATTTGATACACTCGATGCTATCCAGCAGAAAACTGGCGATATGCCACTCGTACTCCACGGCGGTACAGGCATCCCTGCTGACATGATCAAGAAGGCTATCTCACTTGGCGTTTCTAAGATCAATGTTAACACAGAGTGCCAGCTCTCATTCGCTGAGGCTACAAGAAAGTATATCGAAGACGGCAAGGATCTTCAGGGCAAGGGCTTCGACCCAAGAAAGCTTTTAGCTCCTGGCTTTGAAGCTATCAAGGCTACTGTTAAAGAGAAGATGGAACTCTTCGGTTCAATCGATAAAGCATAATTAAGCGTCCGAGGTCCGTAGCCCTCAACAAATCAAAACCGAGTCTGTATTTCTGAAGTTAACAAAGTCAACGAAGGAAATCAATGCGAGGTTGTAGATTTTTGAGGAACAGCGGAGGACAACGAGGCGTGATATCGCTGTTGCAAACCAAACACACGATGTTAGGGCGACCATTGGTCGCCCTTTTTATTTTACTTGCAAATATCGTGACTTTGTGTAAAATACTATTTATAGATATGAGAAAACGAAAGGGTTGACTTTTGTGAAGATATATGAAAGCGTAATGGAGACTATCGGCAACACCCCTGTAGTGAGGTTTTCCCGATATATGAGAGCTGTGGGTGTTGAGAAAGGTGAGCTGTTATGCAAGCTCGAGTGCTTCAATCCTGGTGGCAGTGCTAAAGACAGAGTAGCTCTGTCTATGATAATAGACGCCGAAGAAAAAGGAATATTGAAAACAGGCAGTACTATTATCGAGCCGACTTCAGGCAATACAGGTATAGGCCTTGCATCTGTTGCTGTTCAAAGAGGTTACAAGGTTATACTCACTATGCCTGAAACTATGAGTATTGAGCGCAGAAAACTACTCTCCGCCTATGGCGCGGAGATTGTGCTGACCGACGGCAAACTCGGTATGGATGGCGCTGTGAAAAAGGCGTTGGAAATCAAAGAAAGCACACAAGATGCTGTTATTCTAGGTCAGTTTGATAATATGGCTAACCCTAAGGCTCATTATGACACAACAGGTCCTGAACTGTATGCGCAGACAGATGGTAAACTCGATGCTTTTGTGGCGGCTGTTGGCACAGGTGGAACACTCTCAGGTGTAGGAAAATATCTCAAAGAGCGCAATAGCTCGATTAAGATTATAGCAGTAGAGCCTATGGCTTCACCACTCTTGTCAAAAGGAGAAGCTTCTCCACACAAAATTCAGGGCATAGGTGCAAATTTTGTTCCCAATACACTTGATACAAATATATATGATGAGATTATTACTGTCACAGATGAAGAAGCGTTCAAAACAACCAAGCTGATAGCTCAGACAGAGGGCGTTTTAGTCGGCATCTCGTCAGGTGCTGCTCTGTGTGCTGCAACAAAATATCTGAGGAACAAAAACGCTGATTTATCAGTCGCTGTGATGCTTACTGATACAGGCGAGAGGTATCTTTCGAGCTCAGTATTTGACTAAAGGGGTCAAAATATTATATAATAATAGTCTACACTAAAAATCCGATATTAGGAGGGTACGCATGGCGCACCGTAAAGAATACGAAAGAATCAGATCTTTAGCTCAGATTTGCGAAGCTAAAGGCAATATCGATAAAGATTTATATACTAAATATGACGTAAAAAGAGGCTTACGTGACTTAAACGGCGCAGGTGTTCTGACAGGACTTACAGATATTTCTGAAATCCGTCAGAATAAAATTGTCGATGGTAAAGTTGTGCCTACAGACGGCAAGCTGTTTTATCGCGGTATTAACGTAGAGGATATTATCAAAGGTTGTAACGAGGATGGCCGCTTTGGCTTTGAAGAGACCATCTATCTGCTGCTGTTCTCAAAGCTTCCTAATGAGCTCGAGTACAAGGACTTCGTACAGCTTTTGTCTGACTGTCGTGAGCTCCCTAAGCACTTTGTGCGTGACGTTATTATGAAAGCTTCCAGTAAAGATATGATGAACTCACTTGCTCGTTCAGTTTTAACTTTAGCATCATACGATAACAACGCAAACGATACATCTATCGAGAACGTACTGCGTCAGTGTTTGCAGATTATTTCTGTATTTCCACTGCTTTCTGTTTACAGCTATCACGCGTATAATCATTACAATAAGGGTGCCAGTATGTATATTCATCACCCTGATAAGAATATTTCAACCGCAGAGCTGCTGCTTAAGACACTTCGTCCTGACCAGCAGTACACCGAGCTCGAAGCTAAGGTGCTTGATATGTCACTGATTCTCCATGCTGAGCACGGTGGCGGTAATAACTCAACATTCACAACCTGCGTTGTAACAAGTTCAGGTACAGATACATACTCAGCTATGGCAGCCGCTCTATGTTCACTAAAAGGACCTAAGCACGGTGGTGCTAACAAAAAGGTTATGGGCATGATGAAAGACATCAAGAAGAATGTCAAAGACTGGAAAGATGACGATGAAATCAGAGCATATCTGACAAAAATCGTTGATAAGGAAGCATACGATAAGGCAGGTCTTATCTATGGTATTGGCCACGCTGTTTATTCTATCTCTGACCCTAGAGCACGTGTGTTCAAAGGCTTTGTAGAGCAGCTTGCAAAGGAAAAGGGCAAGATGAAGGAGTATGGACTTTACTCACGTATTGAAGAGCTTGCTCCTGAAGTTATTGCAAAGAAGAGAAAGATGTACAAAGGTGTTTCTGCCAATGTTGACTTCTACTCAGGCTTTGTATACAAGATTTTAGGTTTACCGTCTGAGCTGTACACACCGATTTTTGCTGTTGCTAGAATTGCCGGTTGGAGCGCTCACAGAATCGAAGAGCTCATGAATGTATCTAAGATTATTCGTCCTGCATATATGAGCATAAGCGAAGAAAAACCATATACAAATATGATTGACAGATAAGTTAAAGCCACAGTTACACACTGTGGCTTTCTCAAAAGGCATAGTATTATGAAGAAGTTTTTTTCAAATAAATACATCTGCGCTATTACTGCAGTGATTTGTACACTGCTTTGGGGCACAGCTTATCCGCTTATTAAGCTTGCCTATACTGATATGAGCATAGAGACAGTACCTGATAAACTGCTTTTTGCAGGTCTGCGATTTTTTATCGCAGGGTTGATGGTGTTTTTGGTATGCGCTATATCACGCAAGAATGTATTTGATATAGAGAGAAATAGAATACCTAAGATTATATTGTACTCACTTTTGCTCACTGTGTTTCACTATACCTTCAACTACATTGGTGTAGGAAATGCGTCAGCAACAAAAACATCGGTACTTGCATCGTTTTCTGCATTTTTGGGTGTATTACTTGCACCGCTGTTTTTCAAAAAAGAAAAACTCAGCAGAAGAAAGATAGCAGGTTGTTTAGTAGGCGCAGCAGGAGTTATCATAGTGAACTTAAGCTTTTTTGAAGGTAGCTTCAGCTTTATGGGCGAAGGCTTTATACTGCTTGCAACCGTTTGCAGTGCTACAGGTAGTCTGTACGGTAAGAAAGTATCACAAGGAAAGATATTCGAAGTTACAGCGTGGCAGCTGTTTATCGGCGGTGCAATACTGTGCGCTATATCGCTGTTCTTTTCTGCGTCAGTTTCGTTTACGACTAAAGGAGTGTTTGAGCTGTTATTCCTAGCGTTTGTATCGGCAGCATCGTTTTCACTGTGGACAGCACTTTTAGTTTACAATGACTCTGGCAAGATCATGATATACAACCTCCTTATTCCGGTTTTTGGAGCTATGTGGTCGTATATAATTTTAGGCGAAACCGAGATTTTTGACCCGCTTTATATAGTTAGCCTTGTGCTTATTTGTGGCGGTATTACACTTGTTAATATTAGCGATAAGAAGAGAAGTCATAAGTAATATGGCTTCTTTTTATTTATTTAGAAAAAGTGATTTACAAATTCACTTTATATGATAGAATAAAAGTATATTTATAGTTTATGGTAAGACTATATAAAGAGGTGATTTAAGTGAGAATGACAAAAATCGTATGCACAATGGGCCCTGCGTGTGATAATGTAGATATCCTGACACAAATGATAGACGCAGGTATGAACGTTGCGCGTTTTAATATGTCACATGGAACCCACGAGGAGCAGAAAGCCCGTTTCGACAGAGTGAAAGAGGCTATCTCAAAAACAGGCAAGAATGTTTCTATCCTGCTTGATACCAAAGGCCCTGAGATCAGAATCGGACTGTTCCCTGACAGAAGTGTCACAGTAGAAGAAAATCAGGAGTTCAGACTCTACAGTAAACCTGATATTGGTGACAAAAATGGTGTGTCACTTTCTTACCCTAAACTCGTTGATATTTTCAAGAAAGATAAATCAAGCATTGGCAGACAGATACTCTTTGATGACGGTAAAATTGTTGCACAGGTAATTGCGACAGAGAGCGATGCTATTGTGTGCAGAATTTTAAACGGAGGTAAGCTTTCAAATCGCAAGAGTATCAATATCCCTGGCTACAGCATCAATATGCCGTATATCAGCTCTTCTGACAGAGCAGACATCGAGTTCGGTCTTAAACAAGGTGTAACCGTTGTTGCCGCTTCGTTTGTACGTTCTGCTGACGACGTGTTGAAGATGCGTGATTTTATCGACAGCTGCGGCTATGAGGATGTAGAGATTGTAGCTAAAATCGAGAACCAGAGCGGTGTTGATGATATAGATAGAATTATTTCGGTTGCTGACGGTATTATGATAGCTCGTGGCGATATGGGTGTTGAGATTCCGTTTATCAAGCTCCCACAGATTCAGAAGATGATTATCCGCAAGTGCGTACTTGCAGGCAAATACGTAATAACAGCAACTCAGATGCTCGAGTCCATGACCACTAATATAAGACCAACCAGAGCTGAGATTTCTGACGTTGCGAACGCTGTGTACGACGGCACAAGTGCGGTTATGCTGTCAGGTGAATCAGCAGCAGGTGACTATCCTGTAGAGTCTGTGCAGGCTCTTGCTGATATCTGTGCTCAGGCAGAAACTAACCACGACTTAATGGATCTCAAGAATGTTGTCGGAAAAATCGAAGTCGGCAATACTTTTAGAGATAATATCTGCTATAATGCTAAGCACACTGCTCAGAACATCGGTGCTAAAGCGATTATCGCAGAAAGCCAGACAGGCGCAGTTGCTCGAGCTATGGCTCATTTTCGCCCTGAATGTCCTATTATCGCAGTTGTTACAAGCGAAGAAGTATGTAGAAAGTTGTGCCTTAACTGGGGCATTACTGCAGTACTGGGTGAAGAGCTTCAGGATGCTGATGCAATTAACGATCAGGCTATTAACAAGGCACTCGAGACAGGCTACGTTAATAAAGGTGATACCGTTATCGTAATCAGCTCTAACAAGATTGTACCAACGGGGGGCACAGATACGCTTAACATCAGAATAGTATAAGCTAAAAACCCGGAAACTCAGCTTTTCGGGTTTTAATAATAAAGCTAATTTTTACAAACACCCTTATTTTTTGAAAGGATGATTATTTTGTTTAAAAGAGGTTTATCAATAGCACTTGCTGCTATATTGATGCTTTCAAGCATTGTTGTAGCAGGTGCGCAGACAACCAACAATAGTTCTCCTTATAAAGACTACGAACTTCCTATTATCACTAGAAAGATAGAAAACAATATCCCTGTTTACTACGATGGAAACGGCGAAAAAGTAGATATTACTAAATATAATCGTAGCATAAGAACATACTCTGATTTACCACAGAGCTATGACCTCAGAGATGAAAACAGAGTCACATCTGTAAAGGATCAGGGTAGTGAGGGCTTGTGCTGGGACTTTGGTGCAACTGCTGCACTTGAGTCTAATATCCTGTCACAGCCTGAGTTTGTGTCACAACTTCCAGAAAACGCATGGGAAACACTAGACCTGTCTGAAGCAGGCATATATACTAACTTAGAAGACAAAGACTCTGTGCTGTACAACAGCTACTATAATGACCCTAAAAAGGGCTCAGGGGGTGGCTTTGCTGACGATGTAGCTATGGGACTTAGCAGTGGCTACGGACTGTATCCTGAGGAGCTGTTGCCTTATGAGAATTGGAGTAATGGCTACAACGAAAGCGAAATAACTATACCTCATGAGATAGGGGGCCTCGAAGTTGAAGCAATCGCTGATGATTTTGAGTTTTACGGGGAAAACCCTATAACAGGTATTACATTCAGCGGTGGTTTCAAAAGTGTTGGTAGTTTAGCGTTTATTTCTATGAGAGAGCTTGAAACTGTTGTGTTTGAAGAAGGTATACAAAGTATCGGACCGGAGACCTTCTCTAACTGCCAAGCACTTAAGAATGTCAGCTTTCCTGATAGTCTTAAAAATATCAACAGTGGTGCATTTTCTAGTTGTATAAGTCTTGAAAATGTTGAATTCCCAGAGAATTTGCAGTTAATCGGCGACAACGCCTTTGCAAATTGTATGTCACTTAAGGATATACAGTTCGGTGACAAACTTGAATATGTCGGCAATGGTGCATTTAGGGGTATATCAGCTACATGTGTAGTATTCGGCAAGAATATCAAAAACATAGGAAAAGAAGGTCTTGGCTATACTATACAGCATTCTATCAATTTTAAACCTGTTAGTATGCCACAGTTTAAGGTCTACGGCTATCCTGAGACTGGTGCACAGAAATACGCAGAACGAAATGGTTTTGAGTTTATTGATATAAGCAACGGTAAACCTGAAATCACCGATGAAGGCTTTGATTACAGTGTTTTCCTACAAGGTGATATTGACCTAAACGGTAAGGTTACTGTGTTAGATGCAACCTTGATTCAGCTGTGGGTTGCTGATAGAATTGAGCTTAACGACATTCAGCTTTGTAACGGTATTGTATGCGATATATACAATGATGTTAACATAATGAGTGCTACTTACATTCAGAGATATGTAGCTAAGATCATTCCTGATTTTAGTGGCGGTGCTATGGGCTGATTATAGCAACAAATACATAACAAAAAGGGACAACCAAAACTAGGTTGTCCCTTTAATTATGCTTGTTTATAGATTAATGACGGTTGTTGTGGTGTCTGTTAGAGCCACGTCTGTCATTATTTCTTCTTCTAGGTCTGTCTTCATTAATGTCGTTCTCAGGTGTAAGACCGTCTACTTCGATCAGTACATCACGTCTAGAGAGGTTTAATCTGCCCTTGTCGTCGATCTCGAGTACCTTAACGCGGATAACGTCGCCAACATTTACTACGTCTGTTACGTTTTCTGTGCGCTTAACGTCGAGCTGTGAAACGTGAACTAAACCTTCTTTGCCTGGAGCAATCTCAACGAAAGCACCGAAGTCCATGATACGTGTTACTTTACCAAGGAAGATAGCGCCTTCTTCAGGGTCAGTAGCAATAGTCTTAACTATTTCTAAAGCACGCTTGCACTTCTCAGCGTCAATACCTGATACGAATACCTGACCGAACTCGCCGTCTTCTTCGATGTCGATTTTAACTTCGCATTCAGCCTGGATTTCTTTGATAACCTTGCCGCCCTTGCCGATAACTTCAGCAATCTTGTCAGCAGGAATAGTAGTTGTGAGCATCTTTGGAGCGTATGGTGACAGCTCTGCTCTAGGCTCAGCGATAGCCTTAAGCATAATGTCGTCTAAGATGTAGTTACGAGCAACGTGAGTTTTCTCTAATGCTTCCTTAACCATCTCTGGGAGAAGACCTGAAATCTTAAGGTCCATCTGGATAGCTGTGATACCGTCGTGTGTACCTGCTACCTTGAAGTCCATATCGCCGAAGAAGTCCTCAAGACCCTGAATGTCTACCATAGTCATCCATCTGTCGCCCTCTGTGATAAGACCACAAGAGATACCTGCTACAGGAGCCTTGATTGGAACACCAGCGTCCATAAGTGCGAGAGTAGAACCACATACAGAACCCTGTGAAGTTGAACCGTTAGAAGAAACAACCTCTGATACAAGTCTGATAGCGTATGGGAACTCTTCTACTGATGGGATAACAGGAACGAGTGCACGTTCTGCAAGAGCGCCGTGACCGATTTCTCTACGTCCCGGGCCACGTGATGGTCTTGTCTCACCAACTGAGTAGCTTGGGAAGTTGTAGTGGTGCATATATCTCTTTGTCTCTTCTTCGTCGATACCATCGAGAAGCTGAGCATCAGATACAGGACCTAATGTAGCGATTGTGAGTACTTGAGTCTGGCCACGTGTGAAAAGACCTGAACCGTGAACTCTAGGTAAGAGTGAAACTTCAGAAGCTAAAGGTCTGATGTCGTTCATGCCTCTGCCGTCTACACGCTTCTGCTCGTCGAGCAACCATCTTCTTACGATGAATTTCTGTGTTTTGTAGAGACACTCGTCGATTTTAGCTTCGCACTCAGGATAAATCTCGTCGAAATGTTCGTGAACCTTTTCGTAGATTGGCTTGAGTCTCTCGTCTCTTACTGTTTTGTCATCTGTATCGAGTGCTACCTTGATATCCTCTTCTGAGAAAGCCTTGATAGCTTCGAACATATCGTGATCAGGCTCGTTTGATGGGTAAGAGAACTTCTCTTTACCGATCTCAGCCTGGATGCCTTCGATGAACTTGATGATGTGCTGGTTAGCTTCGTGACCTGCCATGATAGCATTGTACATAACTTCGTCACTTACGCAGTTAGCACCTGCTTCGATCATAGCGATACGCTCTGAAGTTGAAGCAACTGTAGTAGCCATATCTGATTTAGATCTCTGCTCAGCGTTAGGGTTGATAACGATTTCGCCATCAACAAGACCAACTGATACAGAAGAGATAGGAC
>JAUMXP010000113.1 GCA_030529125.1 Eubacteriales bacterium
GTGCCGAACATAGTGAGGCGGAGGAAATACTAATCACTCACAACCTACAAATGCCTCCCTTGCCTAAAGGGAGGTGCCGAACATAGTGAGGCGGAGGGATACAATGGAAAGAAAGCATAACAGTAAACTTACTAACATTGCAAAAACTCTACGCAAAAATATGACTAAAGAAGAACGACATTTATGGTACGATTTTCTGTGTACTTATCCTGTCAGATTTCTACGACAAAAAGTAATCGACAATTATATTGTAGATTTTTATTGTCACAAAGCTAGACTGATTATTGAACTTGATGGTTCTCAACACTATGAAACAAAAGGTTTGCTTAAAGACAGAATTCGTACTGAAAAAATTGAGCAAAGAAACCTGATTGTAGTCAGAATCCCTAATTATGAGATCAACAACAACTTTAGTGGTGTTTGCGAGTATATCGATCATCTCATTAAAGGTTTAGTTTCTTAATCATATCCCCTCTCCACGCTAACGCGTGTATCTCCCCTTTAGGCAAGGGGAGCATTATGCTACAAATATTATAAGTTTCAGGAGAAACACCACGATGATTATATGGATACTGCGTGCGATTGCGTTGTTATTTTTAATATGGTTTATCCTACCGATATTTAGAGGTTATTTCAATGCAGGTAACAAGCTGGGAATATTAATATGCCTGTTTGTTCTGCTGTTTTACACTAACACTCCAGTGTATGAGTACCTGGGTAATTTCTGCCACGACTACACAGTACTCACAATAATATGGAACATAGTAAAGTACCTTATATACGCATTTATCACTTACACTACACTTATCACTACGGCTATGATTGTAGCTTGCCTTATTAAACCCAAAGCAAATTCTACCGCTATCACGCTCGGTATCAGAGCAGACAAAGACGGCCCTAGCGATTTGCTCAAAGGCAGAATTAATGCGACAAAACGCTATCTGCTTAAAAATAAATCAGCCGTCGCTGTGCTCTCTGGCGGAAAATGTAAACGCGACTATATGGAAGAATCGCTGTGTATGTATAACGAGCTGACAGAAAGCGGTATAGACGGCTCACGGCTTCTGATTGAAGATAAATCCAGAAGCACTTACGAGAATGTATTGTTCTCTAATAGAATTATAGAGAACTCAAGCAAAGAAAAGAACCTTGCTATCGTTACTGACCCGTTTCATCAGCTACGCGCAAGGTTCATCACAAGAAAGCTCGGTATCAAAGCACACGTTGGTGCAGTTAACGCTCGAACTTCTTTCCTCTATATTCCCACATACTGTGTTCGGGAGTGGATTGGTCTTCCTTACGAACTTTTATTTCGTTTTCGACCACATCGACAATAACTCCTTTGTCTAGTTTCTGGTCTTTTGGTGGCATTTCCTGAGGAAATTCATACGGTTTATTCTCCATTTTATCAACTCCTTTTGGTAGTATTATTCACGCAAAAGAAGAAAATATTTATATGAGGTTCATTATGTTTAGAAAAATGCGCAGATTCAATCAACAATTAAGTGACGATAAATGCAGAGATATTCTTAAAATTCAGTGGCGCGGAGTACTCTCACTGTTAGGAGATTTCGACTACCTTATGGCGTGCCGATGAACTTCTATTTTGATGAATGTGACAACGCTATATACTTTCATTGTGCTAAAGAAGGTCACAAAATCGACGCAATAAAAACTCACAACAAAGCAAGCTTCACTGTAATTGACGACGGAATAAAGCGCAGTGATCACTGGTCAAAAGACTTTAACTCGGTCATAGTTTTCGGCAAAATCAGCATTGTAGATGACCTCACGCTTGCTGAGAATAAGATGATAAATTTTGCACAGAAGTTCTTCCCTGACCATAGCGAAATTAACAACGAAATGCAAAAGCACTTCAAAAATATGCTATGCCTGAAGCTTAGCATCGAACACATGACAGGCAAAAAGATAAACGAATCATAGAAAAAAAGCCACAGCGCATAATCAAGTGCACTGTGGCTTTAAATATTTTTAATCAACTTTTATTATTTTATCTACATATTCGAGCAGTTCTTTGTCAACAGAAACCATCGATAGCCACATAGGTGTAGTAGGTGATGTAGGACCATCAGGCACGTATTCATTTGCTCTAACAAACATCATATCACCGACTATTCCAATATCAGTGATAGGTGCCATCGATTCGTGACAACCACATGATGTCAGAGCAACAACCAACCACTTGCGTTCAAAGAATTCATCTTCAAATTGAGGAGCACTTTCGTTGAAGAATGTATTATACTGCTCGTTAGACTTAATAATTGCTGCTGTGTAGCATTCGCCTGATACATCATAATTATACACAACATTGCTGAACTGTTGTTTGTCAAACTCCATCTCAAACGATAACAAATCTGCATCTATAGGCATTGATGATAGATTCCAATATTCATCATAATCACTACATGCGTATATGACCATATCTTCGTTTGTTTCAGTTTCATTATCAATCCGTGCAAGGTCCATCTGGATAGCGGTTGCGTCTAAGATAGAACGCTCACCGTCGCGGTTAAAGTCGCTCATATAATCAAGACTACCTACTAGCCACGCTGACGCGTTAATCTTGTCTTCATCATGAAAATCGCATAGTCCAGCTAATGCACGTTGAATCAATGTCGCATCAAAGACAGTAAGTTCTGTATCATGGTCAGCATCGCCAATAGGGAATCCGACCTCTAATGAGTCAAAAACTTTTTCAAGTCCCTCGTATTCTGAAAAACTGAAATTCGCTCCAAAGATGTCAACAAACATATCTTTCTTAACATCATATACACCGTATCTGAATCTAAACGGATGGTAATCTCCGTACATCAGAATTCTATCTTTGTAGATTGTATGGTAATTCCACGGAGGACTGTTGTATGAGCACTGCTCAATAAGCGCCCAATCAATCTCGTTGTTGCTGTCATAGTGATAGTACAGCTCTTCGTAGTAGTGGCTAGAACCAAAAGGAACGTACTCATCTTCATAGATTTCTAAAAATCTGTCTTCGTACAAATTCTCTTCGCCATTAACATATACAGGAAACTCTGTATCCAAAGTAACAAAACTAAGCTGAGACAGCAAATCTGTATTAAACAGCTTCAGAGTATGGTAAACAAAAAGCACATCGTCAACAGCAATGAAGTAATCGCATCTGCCAGCTGTACTGTGGTAAACAGTTTCATCCACAGAATACTGATATCCATCAACAAAACCTGTATGGATACTTGGATCTCTTACTAAATCGCCAAAGCCCATAAGCTGGTCGTCAACATAATCGTCTGTATAGCTATAGATTCCACGAAGTATGTACTTCTCACCTGTCTCGTTTACTATATATGTACAATTGATTATGTCAATTCCTCCACCAAATCCGTTAGCTAATATAGCGCAGGAATCGAGTGTCGCATAATCTTCTGGGAGAACCGGCAGAACAATTTTTTTATTTTTGAGCTGGTAGTCATCGCTAGGTGGGACTACTTCGCTATCACTATAGTCAGGATTTGGAAACTGCTGTGCATATTCCTCCATCGCTGCAACCATATCATCAATAGAATCAAAACTCTGTGAGTACGGTGGCGTCTCAGCAAACGCTGTAACTGTGCCAAGTGATAAAAATATAACTACAACAAGTAATAAACTAACAAATTTTTTCATAATCACGCCTCCTTACTTCTATGGAGTATTTTTCTTTTAAAGAACTAATCGTTGAATTAAACATTCATTGGTTTACTGTTTTTCAGGCTTAGCGTAACCAGTCGATATCTGTGACATTCAAAACATCTGATTTGCTGACTTTTGCAATCAGAATACAACCCGGTTCTGTCGGACTTACGGCAATATCATAAATATATTCATTTACGTCTATATACATTGTGCCATCGTGAACTCCAATGTAATCAAGTCTGCCCTCTGCTTCGTGACAGCTCAGATATGTCACCACTGCAACCAGACTGTTTTCTTTATAGAACTCATCGTCGTACTTATCGCTTTCTATATTAAACACAGCATCATACTGTTCTTTTGAATCGATTATGCACGCAAAATCCCAGCAATTACCATTAATTCTATTTGAAGTATAATAAATGGTGCTTTCTGCATACATCATTTCGTATTCTATATCGCTGTTTTCAGGTTTCACTGGTCTATTAAGCATGTACTCAGGTCTTTTATCATCATACTCGACATATACAAAATCGCTATCGTACGGATAGCTCTCAGCTACACTATAGACGATGTAAAATTCATCATGACCATCATAAAGCTTATCGTATGCTTTGATAGCTATACGGTAAGTACCTGCTTCAGGGAAAGTGTAAGTAAACACGTTGCTATCAGATGTTTCAAAATGCTTTATCTTTGGGTTTGTTGTTCCCTGCAAGTCATACTCATAAGCAAGCTGTGAGTTTACATCTTCTTCAAGGTTCAATGTTGAATGAACAGTAAAACTAACTTCAGTACCCTTAACTACTCTTGAGTCAGGGATACTGCGTGTTACAGCTGAGATATCAACTACAGACAACGCAGGTATAGGTTCTCTTGGAATCTCAGGAATAATCTTTGCGACATACTGCTGTATAAAAGTAGCGTCTAAAACGTTAACCTCGCCGTCGTCGTTCACATCAGCCAGAGATGTTCTGAAACTTGTGAGCGTGAGAAGTTTAGCAACGTGTCGTTGCAGTATAGTAGCGTCACCAACTGTAACTGCATCATCACCAGAAACATCACCGTACTTATAGAGCTTCGGCTCAAGTGCTAAAGCTGAGACCGTAGCAAGTGATAAAATCATGCCTACAATAAGTAATAAACTAACCAATCTTTTCATAATTTCGCCTCCGTTTTATTCTAGTATAGAATTATATAAAATATCCTTCTATTAATAAAACACTTGAGAACTGAATTTTGTTTCAAAAAATATAAAAATAACAGCGAAAATGTACACAAAATTTAATAATCTGTTTTGTATATCTTGCCAAAGCTCTTAACATAATGAAAAGCACAAACAAAAAAGCCACGGTACAAAACCGTGGCTTTCTTCTTGAAAAAATGTTGTTAAGCTTAAATTACTTAATCTCAACAGTTGCGCCAGCCTCTTCGAGCTTAGCCTTGAGAGCTTCTGCGTCTTCCTTAGAGATAGCTTCTTTAACTGTCTTTGGAGCTTCGTCAACGAGAGCCTTAGCTTCCTTAAGACCGAGACCTGTAGCCTCTCTAACAGCCTTGATAACAGCGATCTTGTTGCCACCAGCAGATGCGAGTACAACATCGAACTCTGTCTTCTCCTCAGCAGCAGCGCCGCCTTCAGCAGGAGCAGCA
>JAUMXP010000008.1 GCA_030529125.1 Eubacteriales bacterium
CCCCAAGGAATGTAAGGGTGCAAACCGACTGTACAACTAAAGACTTAAGACGCTTTTTATCACCGTTTTTTATCATTTGTCCGAATCCGTACATGCAGTTAAGAATGGTGATAATCAACACAACGGAAATGATATAAAAATGCAGTTTGAATGCAGGATTATAATCCCCCATCAATATATCAACAGCTGTTTGTGTTTTATATGCAGTTACGGTTCCGCCCCAGCCCTCACGTGGCACAGAACACATAAACATCTGCCAGTCTTCAAGCTTTGTGATGGTTTTAGATGTTGCTACAACTACCTTTTCTTCAAACAGCCATTCAAGTATAAAGAAAATGCCCGTTGAAAATAGCGCACCACCTAAAAGTGCAAATTTCTTAAAAAACTTGATACACAATGGCATCAATAGAATGCCGACAATAACTGCAATGCTTATTGGTGTGTAGGGAATGATGTATTTAGGATAGTTTTCTTTCAGCACAGCTGAGTTTACAATCATATCGTAAATTACTCTAATTCCCATTGATAGAGGATAGTACGAGGCGATCAATACACCGATGCAAGACAGCAGATAATAACGATTAAATTGTTTGCTTTTCATATTCATTCTCCTTTCATTTAGCATTTGTAAGCAACACGTAGAAAGTAGCAGAGATCAATACTACAAGTACTATCAGTGATAGCCAAGTCATTTTTTTGAATGACAATATATTTTCAATTCTTGTGCGGATTTTAGCACCGCCAAAAGCAGAAGTAAACACGGTTGTTCCTTGTTTGCATTCTAATAAGCAAGACGCATAGTCCTTTGCGCGGTCAGCTCCGATTTTAGCGAGAACACGCTCATCGCATGATAGTTCAAGGTCTGAGAAAAACGACTTTAAGAATAACCAGCTTAGCGGATTGAACCAGTGTATCGAAGCAATCAGCAACGCTACAATTCGCCACAAATTATCAAGACTGCGTATATGTGTTTTTTCGTGCAGCACAATCAGTTCTATATCTCTGCCATTATAATTTGCAGGCAAAATGATTTTAGGTCTAATAATGCCATATACTGCAGGAGATACGATCTTATCAGATAAATAAATGTTATCTCTCAGATGTTCTAAATCTCTGAATTCATGAATTGTAGAGAAGTATGTAACAACCAACATCAGGATAATTGCCAGTAACACGATGATCCATATAATCGCTGCTACAGAGAAAATGTTTTCGAGCACATTACTTTTATATGTTATAGGAAAATAAGTGTCTGCCGCCATAACGCTATTAGTCATTGAAAACGCTATATCTTCACTAGGCTCATACACAACGACAGTCTTTGTGGTGATTTTTGATAGCAAAGACATCAGGCTGTATCGACTATTCAACCCAAAAGGAAAGGTCATTCTCAGAAAAGGTATTATCCACAGAAACACAGTTATCCTTCTTGGAATCTTTTTGATAAGTCTTAACAGCATAATGAGCACGCCTGATATAGAGGCGGTTATGCTCATATTGAATATCCAATAGAATACTTCATCAAGCATAATCGTCACCTGTTATCGATTAGTTTTCGTAGCTCATTGATTTCTTCGTCAGACAACGGCTCATCTTCAAGTAATGCAGAAAACAAAGCTTTTCTGGAGCCACCGAATACTTTCTTTAATAGCGACGTAGCTTCTGTTTTTTGCATTTGACTTTGTGATACAAGAGGAGTGCAAATAAACCCGGGGTCTTCGCGCTTAATGAAACCTTTTGACTCAAGTTTCTTGATTACTGTATAAGTGGTGTTTTTATTCCACCCAATAGTTTCAGTGGCAATCAAACTGATTTCCTTTGCTGAAATCGGACTATTTTTCCATATAATTTCCATCACTTTAGCTTCGCTGTCAAATAGCTTTTCTTTCATATTAAACCTCCGTAGACTATTTCTATAGTCTAGACTATCACAATAGTCTGAGTTTGTCAAGTGATTATCATTTCTTTGTCTAAAAAATAAAGCGAGGTGAAATTCACCCCGCTTGAGATACGTGTTTAGATTTATCAAAATAACTATAAATTTTTATGGCTTTTTAATTGTGAAGTTGAGACCTAGAGCTATTGCTGCCAGTACAAGTAGCATCACAAACGGCGATACATAAGAGCCGCTTGATATAAGCAGATTGTTTGCAAAAGTTGCAATAAATGAAGCAAAAATCAGATTGAAGTTGATAATAGAATAGTTCATAGAGAAGTATTTCTGACCGTAGAATGATGCAGAGAAAGCAGACGTAACAGTAGGGCACGAGCCATAGGAGATACCAGTTAGGCACAATCCTGCAATACATAGCGGTAGAGAACCTATCATTACAGCTATAAGGGTCACAGCTGCAGCTATTATTGTGATGATATTTGCGCAAATCATAGTGAGTCTGCGACCTAATACGTCATAGACAGCGCCTGTGAGTACTCTGCCTAAACCATTGCATACAGCGAGTACACCTACAAGTGTTGTTGCAAGTGCCTCTGCAGCATTTACAGAAATAACAAGATCGCGTGCAAAGCTGATCACTGTGTTTCCGACTGCGGTTATGAACGCCATGCATACAAAAGCTCTCCAGAAAGTAAAGCTCTTTAGCATTTCAGAGGTTTTGTAATCTCTGACTTCAAAGTTTTCTACCCTTGTGATTTTACGTTGCTTTGGTGATGGAAGCACAATGTCTTTTGATGGAGCTTTTAGTATGAGTGCAGAAATAATCAACACAAAAGCAATAACCACACCTAGAACAAGGTAAGTCTTGCTCCAACCAATGCTCTCATTTTCAAACATCATACTGATTAGATTGCCTAAAAGCAAGGTGCTAATACCAAAGCCCATCATCAGACAACCTGAACAGAAACCTTTCCTGTCAGGAAACCATGAACATACAGTTGAAACGATTACGTTGTATGAAATACCGATACCCGTTGCTGCTAAAAAAGCATAGCCTATAAATAGCATATACTCCATATCGGCAGTAATAACAGATGTCAGGAAGAATCCCAGACCGACAAGCAGTCCCGCTATAATCAATGTTGGTCTAACACCGAACTTCTTGCAGATTATGCTACCAAAAAATGCTCCCAGACAAAAGAAACACATTGTAATAGTAAAACTCAGCGCAAGTGTAGAGTCGCTGAAATGATAAGTTTCTTTAAACGGAATCTTTAGAATCGACCATGCGTAGAGCACGCCTGAAAAAAGCATCGCGAAAACACCGACAATGAGATAGAGCGTGCGTTTTTTTATTGTAGATTGGATAGTCATAGTTTTGTTATCCTTTGCTAAAAATTGATATCTTCTGCAGTATATCACATATTTCTGAAAATTCCAACATTTACATCAATAATCTCTTGTGTTATTATTTTAGTAATAAAAAGTCTATGCAGGCAAATGACATATAGTTCGACGGAGTTTTTATTATCAGCGAAGTTGATTTCGCTGTGAAAAATATTAAAAGACGTTCGATAATAAAGAATATATAATAATAGAAGAGGGGTGCGGTTGTGAAAAAACTTAGAGTACTTAAAGAAGTTTTAGTCAGAACAAAAGCCAGTCATGTACTGGGAGTTTACACAATATTTGTGTTGTGTTCAGCATTTGTTATTTTCCTTGTTGAACCTGATATCGATAACTACGGTGATGCTCTGTGGTACTGCTACGCGGTGTTATCTACCGCGGGTTTTGGCGATGTGTTAGTTACTACTACGATAGTAAAGATACTTTCACTGCTTGTGACTATATACTCGACATTGGTTATCGCTATTGTGACAGGTGTTGTTGTTAACTTTTATACTGAAATCACTGAGCTCCAGCGCAAAGAAACCCTCACAGCTTTTATGGATAAGCTGGAACACCTAGATGAGCTTTCAAAAGACGAGCTCAAAGAAATTTCAGACAAGGTAACGGATTTCAGAAAGAAAATAAAATAAGAAATAATAAAACGCTCACCAAAAAGGTGAGCGTTTTGTGTTTTATAGCATTTTCTGAATCTCTGGGAAAGGTGCCAAAGAGCGTTTCAGTATTCCGTGCATATGAGCGATAGCGACACCGTAGTTTACTATTGGTACATTTTCTGCCTGAGCTTTTTGCATTCTCGATTTCATCTCTTTTTCGTTGAGCATACAAGCACCGCAGTGAACAATGAGTTTGTAGTCACTCGGGTTTTCAGGAAAAGCTCCACCGCTTGTAAAACTGTACTGTGGTTTTGCGTTTGTGAAGTGTTCGATCCAAGAAGGCATTTTCACAGTGCCGATGTCGTTGCACTGACGATGATGAGTGCAACCTTCAGCAATTAAGATTTTATCACCTGTCTGTATTTGCGAAAGCATTGATGCACCGTGTACAAGTGATTTAAGGTCACCTTTGTATCGAGCCATAATAATCGAAAATGATGTCAGAGTGATATCTTCAGGTACGATTTTAGAAACCGCACCAAAAGCCTGTGAATCAGTAATAACAAGCTTTGGCTTATCTTTAAGCATATTAAGCGTTACACTCAACTGTTCTACTTGAGTGCAAATGCACATAGCGTGGTGGTCGAGTATATCGCGCATCACCATCTGTTGCGGGAGAATCAGTCTGCCTTTTGGAGCTGCTTCGTCAATCGGAATAACAAGCACAACTAGGTTGCCTTCATCAATTAAGTCAGATACTAGCGGTTTAGATGATTTGGCTGTTTTTGCTAGCTGCGCGATCAGGTTTTTCAGCTCATCGATATTCTCATTTTTCAAAGCGCTGACTAAAATTTCATTGTTGTCCAGCTTCATTGTAGTGTTGAGCAAATCTGCCTTATTGTATACGACAACGTATGGCAGTTTGCGTTCTTTAAATATAGAAATCAGCTTTTCATCTTCTTCGCTTTTGCCTTTTGTCGCATCAACAACAAGTACCGCAATATCGGTTAACGCAAGAATCTCTTTAGCTTTTTGTACTCGCAATTCACCGAGCTTGCCTATATCATCCAGACCCGGTGTGTCGATAATGACAACAGGGCCTAGGGGGAGAAGCTCCATAGCTTTTTTGACAGGGTCTGTGGTGGTGCCGAGTACGTCGGACACTACTGACAGTTCCTGATTAGTAACAGCGTTGACAACACTTGATTTTCCTGCATTACGCATACCGAAAAAGCCAATGTGAAGTCGCTCGCTTGAAGGTGTATTCTGAAGGCTCATTATATCCTCCTTTATTCTTTTAGAATCTGAAATCTCGACGATTAGAGTTCATGATGTCGTCGATATTAGCTTCGGCGATTTCTCTAACTCTGTCTTTAGGGATTCTGAGTAATTCTTTCTTTATTAAATCGTAACCGACTTTCTTTGTTTCTTCGCTAGCGTAGTCTTCGAGATATTCTGTCAAGGTCATCAGAGCGTTTGGATGACAGCAATTAAGGATCTGTCCGCTCTTACATAAGCTCATGAAGCGGTCGCCTGTACGACCTTCGCGATAGCACGCAGTACAGAAAGACGGAATGTGTCCGTTATCCATCAGCCAGCGTACAACCTCGTCGAGAGTTCTCTGGTCAGATACATCAAACTGCTCTGTGTCAGTAGGACGGATTTTTTCTGTATAACCGCCTACAGTTGTTCTGGAACCGCCACTGACCTGTGAGATACCAAGTCTTAGCAGCTTTGAACGCACTTCTTCTGACTCGCGTGTTGAAATAATCATACCTGTGTATGGAACAGCCAAACGAATACAAGCTGTGATTTTAGCGAAAATCTCGTCAGAAATTGAGTTATCAAAAGCAGTTGGGTCGATGTCGTCTGCTTTTTTAATACGTGGAACAGAAATTGTGTGAGGGCCTACTCCGTGAACAGCCTCTAAGTGTTCAGCGTGCATAATAAGTCCTGCAAATTCGTATTTGTAGAGTTCCAATCCGAACAGTACACCTAAACCTACGTCGTCGATACCACCCTCCATAGCTCTGTCCATAGCTTCGGTGTGGTAGTCGTAGTCGTGTTTTGGTCCAGTTGGATGAAGTTTTAAGTAGCTTTCTTTGTGGTATGTTTCCTGGAAGAGAATGTATGTACCGATGCCTGCTTCTTTTAGTTTGCGGTAGTTTTCTACAGTAGTAGCAGCGATGTTAACGTTAACTCGTCTGATGTCGCCATTTTTGTGATGTACGCTGTAGATAGTTTTGATGCACTCTAAAATATATTCGATAGGGTTGTTCACTGGGTCTTCGCCTGATTCAATAGCGAGACGTTTGTGACCCATATCCTGCAATGCGATAACTTCAGCTTTCACTTCTTCCTGAGTCAGCTTTTTGCGTGGGATTCTCTTGTTCTTCAAGTGATATGGGCAGTACACACAGCCGTTGACACAGTAGTTAGATAGATACAGCGGTGCAAACATAACGATACGATTGCCGTAGAAAGCGAGCTTGATTTCTTCTGCTATCTTGTAGATTTCTTCGATTTTTTCAGGAATATCACACGCAAGTAGCACAGATGCTTCTCTGTGAGTAAGACCTGAGCAGGTGTAGCCTGTTTCAGTTTTCTTAGGACGTGCTTTTTCGAGTATTTCATCTATGAGAGCTACGTTGTTTTTGTTTTGCTCTGCGTATTCCAGAGTATCTAAGATTTCCTTATCGTTGATAAATTCTTCCGCTTTTAATGATTTAGGATTGTAAATTGCCATATAGTTCACTCCTTAGAGATTATTATTTATATCACCGCGATCGACTACAACTTCATAGCCAATGGCGTTCATTGATTGTTTAAGTTTATATAGACTCTGGGCGGACTCTTCGCCTGTACTGATTTTTCCGTCGTATAGTGCGTATTTCTTTCGCACCGACATAGGGGATAGGTTAGGCATAATGACATTAGCACCCGAGAGTATACCGCGCTCACGTCCGTTGTTTTCTACGGTACCCAAAGCAGTTGTTGCAGGAAGCAGAATGTTCGGTTTAATCAGTCTTATGATGGATAGTAGGTAACAGCATAAATCCGCATCGCCAGAAGCGTAATTATTGAACATAGTGTCCTTGTGCGGGATGAATGGTCCCACACCACACATATCAGGAGAGAACTCTTTGATGAATTTAAGGTCTTGTGCTATGTTTCTTGTTGTCTGGTATGGTGAACCTACCATAAACCCACAGCCTGTCTGAAAGCCTATTTCTTTTAGGTTTTTCAGACACTGTAATCGGTTTTCTAAGCTAAGGTTATCAGGGTGAAGCTGTGAGTAATGCTTGCTGTCTGCTGTTTCGTGCCTGAGCAGATAGCGGTCAGCACCACTGTCAAAAAGCTTTTGATAGCTTTCTTTTGAGCGTTCACCCAGCGAGAGTGTTATAGCGCAGTCGGGGTGGCTTTGCTTGATAGACTCAATAAGGTCACACAGCCATGGATCAGTGAATATGCCATCTTCGCCACCTTGGAGCACAAAAGTACGAAAACCTAAGCTGTAGCCCTCGTTGCAACACTCTAGAATTTCTTCTTTTGTAAGACGGTAGCGGTCACAGTTATGATTGCTCTTTCTGATGCCACAGTAGTAGCAGTCGTTCTTGCAGATATTACTGACTTCTATAAGTCCACGAACAAAAACTTTGTTAGAGTAGTGCTGTTGTCGCTTTTCTACTGCGTATTTTTTCAAAAGCTTAGTTGATTCTTCGTCTCTGTTTATGATGAGATATTCGTACTCATCAATACTAAGACTTGAAGTTTCATACAGCTTGTTAATAAGTTCGATGTTATTCATGGCTGATCACATTAGAGTATTCAGTCTTAGCATTCACTCCGTCAAGACTGCCGATTTTACCGCTTAGCGCAGAAATCACATCCTGAGGCGCATCGATAACAACGCTGATGATCGAAACGTTTTTTTCGCGATATGGGATACCCATTCTGCCGATTATGTAGTCGCTTGCTTCATGCAAGATAGAGTTGAGCTTTTCTGTGGAGTCGCTTTTCTCTACTATGATGCTGATAACAGCAATTCTCTTATCCATAATTTCCTCCAATAAAAAAACCGTATCTTTTTAGATACGGCAAAACAGCACGCTGAATATACAGCGCGTAGATATGTTCAGATATAGCCGTATCTTTCAGTCAGACGAATCTTTGTGTCAGATACAAAAAGCTTACGCTTTTTACATTTATATTATACTATGGATATATGCATAAATCAAGTGGTTAAATCTGTGTGTATCACCTAAATTATGATAATAAAATGCACAAAGAATTCAAAAAGAAACCTTGTGTTTATGCAGTGAATCTGCATATTTTGGGTAAGTATGCACCCAAAATTTGTGAAAATGACTATATTATAGGTATACACAAAGAAAAACAAGGATATTTTGAATAAATATGATAGAAACAGTTGACATTTATGCATAAAATGACTATAATATATGCATACTTGATAAAATTTATGCATAATTATTCACGGAGGCGCATTATTATGAAGAAAGTAAATAAAGAAAACATCAAAAAAGTCGTACTCGCTTATTCTGGCGGTCTCGATACATCTATCATTATCCCATGGCTTAAGGAGAACTACAACAACTGTGAAGTAGTTGCTGTATCAGGTAACGTTGGTCAGGCTGACGAGCTCGAGGGCTTGGAAGAAAAGGCTATCGCTACAGGTGCATCTAAGTGCTATATCTTAGACCACACTGACGAGTATGTTGATGATTTCATCATTCCTACTATGAAAGCAGGCGCTGTATACGAGGACTACCTCCTCGGTACTTCTCACGCTCGTCCATGTATCGCTAAGGGCTTAGTTGAAATCGCACTCAAAGAAGGTGCTGACGCTATCGTTCACGGCTGTACAGGTAAGGGTAACGACCAGGTTCGTTTCGAACTTGCTATCAAGCACTTTGCTCCTAATATGCCAATCATCGCTCCATGGCGTGAGTGGGATATCAAATCCCGTGAAGAGGAAATCGAGTATGCTGAAGCTCACAACATTCCTCTAAAGATTAACCGTGAAACAAACTATTCAAAGGATAAGAACCTCTGGCATCTTTCACACGAGGGCCTTGACCTTGAGGATACAGGTAACGAGCCACAGTACGAGAAGGAAGGCTTCCTCGAGATGGGCGTTTCTCCAATTCAGGCTCCTGACAAGCCAACTTATGTTGAACTCGACTTCGAACAGGGTATCCCTGTAGCGATCGACGGCGAGAAGATGAGCGCTAAGAACATTATCTTAAAGCTCAACGAGCTTGGCGGTGCTAACGGTATCGGTATCATCGACATCGTTGAAAACCGTCTTGTTGGTATGAAGTGCCGTGGCGTATACGAAACACCAGGTGGTACAATCCTCTACAAAGCTCACAAGGTACTTGAGTCAATCTGTCTTGATAAGATGACAATGCACGAGAAAGAGCGTCTTTCTATCACATTTGCTGAACTTCTCTACAACGGTCAGTGGTACACACCTTTAAGAGAAGCACTCTCTGCTTTTGTTGACAAAACACAGGAGAAGGTTACTGGTAAAGTAAGACTCAAGCTCTACAAAGGTAATATGATTAACGCAGGTGTGTGGAGTCCATACTCACTCTACTCTGAAGAAATCGCTACATTCGACGAGTCAGATTACGACCAGACTGATTCAGCTGGTTTCATCAACCTCTTTGGTCTTCCAATCAAGGTTCAGGCTCAGGTTGACGGCAAATAATTAAGTAACTAACGTCCTGCACGGGATAGTCTGTGCAGGACTGTTTCCATATTTATATGGTTATTTTGATTAATCAAAATTTTCAAAAAAACTTGAAAAAACAGCAAAAATATTAAAAATATTCGATTTTTTAGATTTTTAAGAAGGTAATTATTATGGCAAAAATGTGGGCAGGCAGAACAAGCGGAGAAACATCTAAAATCGCTGATGACTTTAACTCGTCTATCCGCTTTGATTGTAAGATGTATGAACAGGACATCAAGGGCTCTATGGCACATGCACTGATGCTCAGTAAACAGAACATCATCACAAAAGAAGATGCTGAGGTTTTAGTAGAAGCTTTGGGCCAGATTTTAGACGACTTAAACTCTGGTGCACTTGAGATTGATATGGAAGCTGAAGATATCCATATGTTCGTTGAGCAAGTACTCACAAACCGTATAGGCGATGTAGGTAAAAAGCTCCACACAGCTCGTTCCCGTAACGACCAGGTAGCGCTTGATCTGAGAATGTATCTAAAAGATGAGTGCGATGAAATAGTTGAGCTTACTAAAACTCTCATTGAAGCGCTGTGTGCTCAGGCTCAAGACAATAAAGCCACTATTATGCCTGGTTATACTCATCTTCAGCGTGCTCAGCCTGTTACCTTTGCACATCATATGATGGCTTATGCTATGATGCTACTGCGTGATATAGACAGAATCAAAGACTGCAAAAAGCGTATGAATGTATCACCAATTGGTTGCTGTGCGTTAGCAGGTACTACATACGACACAGACAGATATTTTGAAGCTAAAGAATTAGGCTTTGATTCAATCGCGCTTAACTCTCTTGACGGTGTATCAGACAGAGATTTCTGTGTAGAAATGTTGTCTGCTATAGCTGTACTTATGATGCACCTTTCTCGTTTTTCTGAGGAGCTTATTCTGTGGTCAAGCTGGGAATTCAAATTTGTACAGCTTTCTGACAGTTATACAACAGGTTCATCAATCATGCCACAGAAAAAGAACCCTGATATGGCAGAACTGGTTCGTGGCAAGACAGGCAGAGTTTATGGTGATTTGATGGCAACACTCACTATGCTCAAGGGTATTCCGCTTGCGTACAACAAAGATATGCAGGAGGATAAGGAGAGTATCTTTGATGCTTGCGAGACTGTGAAGATGTGTCTTAAGGTTTTTGCTCCTATGATTGAGACAATGACAGTTTTAGCTGATAATATGAAGAAAGCCGCATCTGAAGGCTTTATCAACGCAACTGATTTAGCTGACTATCTGGTTAAGAAGGGTCTGCCTTTCAGAAGCGCATACAAGATTTCTGGTAGCTTGGTTGCTTATTGTATCGAGAACAAGACTATCTTAGAAGATCTGCCACTTGAAAAGTACAAAGAATATTCTGAGCTTTTCGATACTGATGTATATGGCGATATTGATCTTAACACTTGTGTTAACAAGCGAATCAGTGTTGGTGG
The DNA here is from genome assembly GCA_030529125.1 of Eubacteriales bacterium. Classification (GTDB taxonomy): domain Bacteria; phylum Bacillota; class Clostridia; order Oscillospirales; family Acutalibacteraceae; genus Ruminococcoides. The sequence continues at coordinate 11,103 of JAUMXP010000008.1, forward strand.
TACATCGGTAGAGTCAGTTGAGATGCAGATTAAATATGTGAAAGAGAACATTTGATTATGACTAAAGTATTTATAGATGGTAGTGCGGGTACTACGGGACTGAGGATTTTTGATAGACTCAAAGACCGCGCTGATATAAAGCTCATCACACTTGATGATGAGTTGAGGAAAGATTTAGGCGCTCGAAAAGACGCACTTAATAATTGTGATATTGCATTTTTGTGTTTGCCTGATAAGGCAGCGATTGAGGCTGTATCGCTTATAGAAAATGAAAATGTAGCTGTTATTGACACATCAACGGCACACCGAGTGTCTGACAACTGGACATACGGCTTTGCTGAGTTGCTTTCTTCCTACGATGAGATCAGAAACTCAAAAAGAATTGCAAATCCTGGTTGTCATGCCAGTGGCTTCAACGCTCTTGTTGCACCACTCACTAAAGCAGGTGTGCTCAAAAAAGATGCAAATCTTTCTTGCTTTTCACTCACAGGCTATAGTGGCGGTGGAAAGCAGATGATAGCTCAATACGAGGACGAAAACCGCGACAGATTGCTTGGTGCTCCACGTATGTACGGACTGACACAAAGCCACAAGCATATACCTGAGATGGTGAAACTCTGTGAGCTAAAAAACGCTCCTGCGTTTTGTCCTGTTGTAGCTGATTTTTACGCAGGAATGCAGGTAACGGTTCCAGTTTTTAAGAGTGACTTAAATGGCACTATAAATGACATCAAAGACGTATATAGATCAGTTTATCGTGGGAAAATCGTTCACTTCGATGATAATGCAGACGAGCAGGGCTTTATGTCATCTAACGCGTATGAGCTAAAAGATGATATGCAGATTACTGTTTGCGGGAACGATGACAGAATACTTCTTGTATCACGCTTTGATAACTTAGGCAAGGGCGCTTCAGGCTCTGCAATTCAGAATATGAATATTCTCATTGGTGCAGATGAATGCACAGGATTAAATATATAAAGGATAGTTTTTATGAAGAAAATTTCAGGCGGTGTATGTGCAGCCAAAGGCTATAAAGCATCAGGAGTGCACTGCGGTATCCGCAAAAATCAGACAAAAAAAGATCTCGCACTTATTGTGAGTGATAAAAAAGCTACTACCTGCGCGGTGTATACAAGAAATCTTGTCAAAGGTGCACCGCTGACAGTGACAAAAGAAAACATAGCTGACGGATATGCACAGGCTGTTATCTGCAACTCAGGTAACGCTAATACATGTAACGCAAACGGCATTGAGATAGCTCAGAAAATGTGCAAGCTCGTAGAAAATGTTACAGGAATTGATGCTAGCGACGTAGTTGTAGCTTCAACCGGTGTTATTGGTCAGCCATTATCGCTTGATCCTATCAGTAACTCTATCGAAGATTTGGCATCTAAGCTTTCAAGCGATGGTTCGTTTGATTGTGCATCTGCAATTATGACAACCGATACTGTAGCAAAAGAGGTTGCAGTTGAGTTTGAAATAGATGGAAAAATCTGTAGAATGGGCGGTATAGCTAAAGGCTCTGGTATGATCCATCCTGATATGGCTACTATGCTTGTGTTTATAACAAGTGATGTGTGCATCAGCAAGGAGATGCTACAGAAAGCTTTATCTACTGATGTAGACGCTACATTCAATATGCTGTCAATCGATGGTGATACATCAACTAACGATATGGTCACTGTTATGTGTAACGGCTTAGCAGGCAACAATGAGATTAACGCTGACGGCGAAGCTTTCGATACATTTATGAAAGCACTCAACACTATCACTGTTACACTGTGTCGTATGATAGCTGCAGATGGCGAGGGTGCTACAAAAATGCTTGAGTGTAATTGCTGTGGTGCTGACACACTAGAAGCTGCAAAAACTGTTGCAAAAAGTGTTGTTTGTTCTAGTCTTCTTAAAGCTGCTATGTTTGGTGCTGATGCTAACTGGGGCAGAGTGCTGTGCGCTATTGGTTACAGCAAGGCTGAAGTAGACATCACTAAAGTAAGAGTTACTTTCAAATCAGCTAAAGGCGAAATTCTCGTATGCGAGAACGGAGCAGGAGTAGAATTCTCAGAAGAAATTGCGAAAGAGATTTTACTCGAAGATGAAATAGAGATAAACGTTTCTGTAGGTGACGGAAAGTACAGCTCAAAGGCATGGGGCTGTGACTTGACCTATGATTACGTAAAGATAAACGGTGACTACAGAACATAAGAGGGATATTATGCATACTATTAATTTATCTAATCCGGAGAGAGCTCAGGTGCTCACTGAAGCTCTCCCATATATCAAACGCTATAACGGAAAAGTTGTTGTCGTAAAATACGGTGGCAATGCTATGATTGACGATGAACTCAAACAGCAGGTTATGGAGGATATTGTTCTTCTATGGCTTATCGGTATCAAGGTTGTTTTGGTTCATGGTGGTGGCCCTGAAATCAATGATATGATGACTAAACTTGGCAAAGAGCCTAAGTGGGTTGACGGCTTACGAGTTACTGACAAAGAAACTGTTGATATTGTTCAGATGGTACTTGCAGGTAAAGTTAACAAAACTTTGGTTAATATGGTCGAAGCTAAAGGCGGCAAAGCGATGGGTATCTCCGGTATGGATGGTATGCTTATTCAGGCTAAGGTAAAAGACGAGAGGCTCGGCTACGTAGGTGAGATTACCAACATCAATATCAAGCCGGTTGAAGATTTACTTAACAATGACTATATCCCTGTAATTTCCACTATTGGTTGTGACAAAGAGGGTAATGCGTATAACATCAATGGCGACACAGCTGCTGCACACATCGCGGGTGCGCTCAAGGCTGAACGTCTGATTATGATGACTGATATTGAGGGTGTATTAAGAGACAGAGATGACCCTAATACACTTATCACAGGTCTGACTGTTGAGCAGGCGCAGAATCTCTACAAAGATGGCACCATCAAAGGCGGCATGATTCCGAAAATCGGCTGTTGTATCGAGGCTATCTACAAGGGCGTTAAGAACGTCGTTATTATGGACGGACGAGTACCGCACTCTATCCTTATGGAGTTACTCACTGACGAGGGTGCAGGTACAATGATCAGAGGCGAGAAAGATGACAATAAAAAACATTGATAAGCAATATGTGCTCAATACATACAACCGCTTTGACCTGTACTTAGTTGAGGGAAAAGGCTCAGTTGTTAAAGATGAAAACAAAAAAGAATATATCGACCTGACTACAGGCATCGGTGTAACTGCTTTTGGTATTGCTGATGAAAAGTGGGTAGAGGCTGTGACTAATCAGCTTACTACACTTCAGCATACTTCAAACCTATACTACACTTCACCATGTGCGTTACTTGCTAAGGCAATCTGTGAAAAAACAGATATGAGCAAGGTGTTTTTCTCAAACTCAGGTGCTGAAGCTAACGAATGTGCTATTAAAGTTGCGAGAAAATACGCGATGGACAAGGGCTATGACAGAGTAAATATCTTGACACTTAATAACAGCTTCCACGGCAGAACTTTGGCTACACTCAGCGCTACAGGTCAGGATCACTATCACGAGTTGTTTAATCCACTACCAACAGGTTTTGTATATGCTGATGCAAACGATATTGACTCAGTAATAGCTACAGCAAAAGAAAACAATGTGTGTGCGATTATGGTAGAATGTGTGCAAGGCGAAGGTGGCGTTATAGCACTTAATAAAGATTTTGTGAATGCGATTTATGACTATGCTAAGGCTAACGACATTCTTTTTGTTGTTGATGAAGTGCAGACAGGTAACGGCAGAACAGGGCAGCTTTACGCATATATGAACTATGGCATTAAACCTGATGTTTTCACAACTGCTAAAGGCTTAGGCGGAGGACTTCCTATTGGCGCTTGCGTAGTAGGAGAGAAGGCACAGAACACCTTGGGCTTTGGTGACCATGGCTCTACTTATGGTGGCAACCCTGTTGCATGTGCAGGTGCGCTTTCTGTTGTTGAGAGAATCGACGACAAACTCCTCCAGGACGTCAGAAAAAAGAGCGAATATGTGTTCAGTACTCTTTCAGAATGTGAGGGTATAGAAGCAGTGACAGGTATGGGCCTGATGATTGGTATCAAGACTAAAAAGCCTGTATCAGATGTGATAAAGGAATGTATGGAAAACGGTGTGCTGTGTTTATCCGCTAAAGACAAACTCAGACTCCTTCCGGCACTCAACATAGACTTTGAGATACTTAAAAAAGCTGTAGATGTTATTAAATCCGCGTGTGAAAATTAGGAGGACGCTATGAATCTTAAGAATAAAGATTTTCTGAAATTACTTGACTTTTCAACTGAAGAGATAAACTATCTGCTCGATTTATCAGCAGATTTAAAAGCTAAGAAAAAGAGTGGTATCCCACACAGAATGTGTGAGGGCAAGAGCATAGCTCTAATTTTTGAGAAAACTTCAACTCGTACTCGCTGTGCGTTTGAGGTAGCTGCGGCTGATTTAGGTATGCATCCTACATATCTTGACCCATCTGGCTCACAGATAGGCAAGAAGGAGTCTATCGCTGATACAGCTAGAGTACTAAGTAGAATGTACGATGCTATTGAGTATCGTGGATTTGGTCAGGAAATCGTAGAGGACTTAGCTAAATACAGTGATGTTCCTGTATATAACGGTCTTACAAACGAATTTCACCCAACACAGATTCTCGCTGACTTCTTAACTATCAAGGAGCACTGCGGAGATTTAAAGGGCAAGAAGCTCGTATATATGGGTGACGCAAGATATAATATGGGCAACTCACTTATGGTAGGTTGTGCTAAGATGGGTATGCACTTTGTTGCATGCGCTCCTAAGAAATACTTCCCTAACGACGAGCTTGTTAAAGAGTGTATGACAGTAGCACAAAATACAGGTGCTGTGCTCGAATTTATTGAGGATCCTATGGTAGCTACTAAGGATGCTGACGTGATCTATACTGATGTGTGGGTATCAATGGGCGAGCCTGACTCAGTGTGGGAGGAGCGTATCAAGGAGCTTTCACCTTATCAGGTGAATAAAGCGCTGATGGACAACGCAGGAGAGAAATGCAAATTCATGCACTGTCTGCCTGCTTTCCACGACCTCAATACAACTATCGGCAAACAGATTAACGAAAAATTCGGTATTACTTGCATGGAAGTTACTGACGAGGTGTTCGAGTCTGAACAGTCAATCGTATTTGATGAAGCTGAAAACCGCATGCACACTATCAAGGCAGTAATCGCCGCAACATTAGCATAATGAATAAATCAAGGTCTCCGTTTTTGGAGACCTTTTGTATTTACAATATAAAATAATATGTGATATACTTAACTAAATAATGTCAACTTTTTGCGACATACTAAAATAGAAAGGATGTATGAATATGTCAGTATTAAAGGTAACTAAAGATAATTTTAACGATTTAAAAAACAGTGACAAAACAGTTCTGCTTGATTTTTACGCAGACTGGTGTGGTCCATGTCGTATGGTAGGTCCTATTATTGATGAAATAGCACAGGAGAATCCTGATATATTAGTGGGTAAAATCAATGTCGATGAACAGCAGGAGCTAGCATCATTATTTTCTGTTATGAGCATCCCTACACTCGTTGTAATGAGAAACGGCGAGATTGTTGCAAAGTCTATGGGTGCTAAGCCAAAGGCTGCTATTATGGCTCTTATTGAAAGCTGAATTTTTGGTGAAGATATGGAACATATTTACGATATGGTTATAATTGGCGGTGGGCCTGCGGGATACGCTGCCGCGCTGTATTCTTCCAGAGCTGGGTTTGACACTTTAGTGCTAGAGAAAATGACAGTCGGAGGTCAGATGACCCTGACTGATATTATCGACAACTATCCTGGATTTTCTCAGGGTGTAGACGGTTTTACTCTGTCACAAAATATGCAACAGGGTGCTGAGCGTTTTGGTGCTAAAACTATGTACGACGAGGTCGTGTCGGTTGATTTAGAAAGCGAAGTTAAAGAAATCGAAACTGCATATTCTGGTAAACTATACGCAAAAACTGTAGTTGTAGCGACAGGTGCTAACCCAAGAGAGCTCGGACTGGAAAACGAAGAAGAGCTTTTAGGACAAGGTGTGCACTACTGCGCTCATTGTGACGGCAGATTCTATAAAGATAAAGTAGCGGTAGTCGTTGGCGGTGGAAATTCAGCTGTGAGCGATGCGCTGTATCTTTCTCATCTTTGCAAAAAAGTTTATCTTGTGCACAGACGCGACGTATTAAGAGCAACTAAAATTTACCATGACCCTGTGATGAAGAGTGAGAATATCGAGTTTTGTTACAACAGCGTGATGTCAAAAATTGATGCTGACAACTCTAAGGTAAAGTCAGTTACACTCATCGACACTAAGACAAACGAGAAGAGAGATATAGAGTGTGACGGTGTGTTTATCAGTATCGGCAGAAAGCCTGCAACAGAGTTTCTAGGCGATCAGCTTGAGATTGACAACAACGGATATATCGTAGCAGATGAGTCTACAAAAACCAGCATAGATGGAGTTTTTGCAGTAGGCGATGTTAGGACAAAGGTGCTCAGACAGGTTGTGACCGCTGTAGCTGATGGTGCTGTTGCTGCGCATTACGCAGAGGAATATTTATCGCTATAAGTAATAAAATATTTATAAATATATACGGAGGTATTATTATGTGTGAAATCAGATTTTATGTATGTGAACATTGTGGCAATATTGTAGGTCTTATCCATAATGCGGGTGTGCCAATGATGTGCTGTGGTACGAAGATGGTTGAGCTTGTACCAAATACTGAGGAAGCAAGTGTTGAGAAGCATCTTCCTGTTGTTAAGGTTGAAGGCGACAAGGTATATGTAGAGGTTGGTTCTACTCCGCATCCAATGATAGAAGAACACCATATTGTCTGGGTATATCTGCAGACAGATAGAGGTGGTCAGCGTAAGTGCCTTGAAATCGGTTCTGAGCCAAAGGTTACATTTGCATTAGCAGAAGAAAAACCACTCGCCGTTTATGCTTACTGTAACCTCCACGGACTGTGGAAAACAGATATTGAATAATAAATAAATATAAAACAAAAAGCTCCTACCAAAATCGGTAGGAGCTTAATTTATTGTTTATAGTGGTGGGGATTATACAACACCCTGAGCCATCATAGCGTCAGCAACCTTTTCGAAGCCTGCGATGTTAGCGCCCTTAACAAGGTCATACTCACCGTAGTACTTCATTGATGCATCAGCACAAGCCTTGTGAATGTTAACCATAATTGAGTGGAGCTGATCAAGTACCTGCTCTGCTGAGAATACTGTCTTGCCAGCGTTCTGACCCATCTCAATACATGATGTAGCAACACCGCCTGCGTTAGCAGCCTTAGCAGGGCCAACGATAACGCCGTTAGACTGTAAGTACTCAAGAGCTTCGTTTGTAGTAGGCATGTTAGAACCTTCGCAAACGTACTTTGTACCTGAAGCTACGATTGCCTTAGCGTCTTCGATACGGATTTCGTTCTGTGTAGCACATGGAATGTAGAGATCAGCGTCAGCATACTCCCATGGCTTCTTACCAGCGATGAATTTAGCGTTAGGGAAACGCTCTGCATATGGAGCAACGATGTTCTGACCAGAGTTTCTGAGGTCTAACATGCACTGCCATTTCTCTTCTGTATTTACGCCATCCTCGTCGATGATGTAACCATCAGGACCTGAGATTGTAACGCACTTAGCACCTAAGTCTGTGAGCTTCTTAGCTGTACCCCAAGCAACGTTACCAAAGCCTGAGATAGCAACTCTCTTGCCTTCTAATGAATCGCCATTATATTTGAGCATTTCCTCAGCATACCATACGATACCGTAGCCTGTTGCTTCAGCACGACCAAGTGCACCGCCGTATGTAAGACCTTTACCTGTGAGTACGCCGCCGTCGAAACGGTCTGTGATTCTCTTGTACTGACCAAACATGTAGCCGATTTCTCTAGCGCCAACGCCCATATCACCAGCAGGAACGTCTGTTTCAGGACCGATGTGTCTGTAAAGCTCTGTCATGAATGACTGGCAGAATCTCATGATTTCAGCGTCTGACTTGCCGTTTGGATCGAAGTCAGAACCACCCTTACCGCCGCCGATTGGGAGACCTGTTAAAGAGTTCTTGAAAATCTGCTCGAAGCCTAAGAACTTGATGATACCGATGTATACGTTAGGAGCGAATCTGAGACCGCCTTTGTATGGACCGATAGCAGAGTTAAACTGTACACGGTAACCTGTGTTTACCTGAACCTGACCATTGTCATCAACCCATGGAACTCTGAACTTAATCTGTCTTTCAGGTTCACACAGTCTCTCGAGAAGAGCCTGCTTCTTGTACTTTTCTTCATTAGCTTCGATAACAGGACGAAGAGAGTTGAGTACCTCGTCAACTGTCTGTAAGAATTCAGGCTCGCCTGCGTTCTTTTCTTTTACTTTAGCTAATACTTCATCAACATAAGACATAATAATATCCCCCTAAAATAGAATTAACAAAATTAAAGTGTGCTTAGATATAATACTACTTTGACTAGCAGAAAATTCATATCATAAGCTCAAGATAAAAAACAAAAATCTTGCACCTCTACCATTATAAAGCTACTATGGCAAAAATGCAAGATTATTACGCATTTTTTCAATTTTACATAGAAATATGTATAAATAACGAGCATTTATGTGGCACTTTTGCAATATTGCTACATAAAAATTGCGTTATTTGTCATTTTTTGAGCTCAGATAGTCGTGGATTCCGACAGCGGCTGAACGTCCTGCACCCATAGCCATGATTACTGTAGCAGCGCCTGTCACCGCATCTCCGCCAGCAAATACTCCTTCGCGTGTGGTCTGACCGTTTATTTCGTCAGCGACGATACATTTCCATTTGTTTGTCTCCAAACCGTCGGTAGTTGATGTTATAAGCGGGTTAGGACAAGTGCCTAATGACATTATTACCATATCTACATCGATAACAAACTCAGAGTTTTCGATGACAACAGGCCTTCTACGGCCTGAACAGTCAGGCTCTCCAAGTTCCATTTTGACACATTTGATACCGTTGACACAGCCTTTATCATCAGTCAGTATTTCGACAGGATTCGTAAGTATGTCAAAGATAACGCCTTCTTCTTTAGCGTGGTGGACTTCTTCTGCGCGTGCAGGGAGTTCTGATTCACTTCTTCTGTATACTATATGAACCTCAGCACCAAGTCTGAGTGCTGTGCGAGCGGCATCCATAGCAACATTACCACCGCCTACTACAGCGACT
>JAUMXP010000114.1:0-4550 GCA_030529125.1 Eubacteriales bacterium
AAACCAACAGAACCAACTCAGCCAAGCACTGAGCCTAAGCCACCTGTTCAACCAACAAATCCACCACTACCAACTGATCCTAGCTGGTTGCTCTATGGCGATGTTAACTTAGATGGTACAGTTGCTGTTTTAGATGCTACAAAGGTACAGCGTCACGTTGCACAGATTGACGAGCTTTACGATGAACAGCTTATCAACGGTGACGTTGATGGCGATACTAACGTTACAGTTTTAGACGCAACACTGATTCAGCAGAAGGTTGCAAGCATCATTGTTATTTTTCCTGTTGAGAAGAGCTCTAAGTCAATAGCATCTACCGGTGCAGGCGATGTGGCTGCTCTTATTAAGACAGCTAAATCTGATCTTTCAAAGTATTATCAGTACTCATCATATAACCAGTATCAGGCGGTTAAGAAAACTGTAAAAGAGCTTGAAGCATCTGGCGATAAGTCACAGGCAGCTTATGATAAACTCAATACCGCATGCGAGACCTTCAAGAGTATGTTAGATTCTTTAGGCGCAGCAACAGGTAGTACTATTGATGTTTACTTCACTAACATTCCTAACTGGTCTAAAGTAAACGCTTATGTATGGACAGGTTCAACACCAAAGGTAGCTTGGCCTGGTGAAGAGATGACTTTAGTGGGTACAAACTCTATGAACCAGAAAGTGTATAAAATTACTATTGAAACAAACAAGTACAGCAACATTATCTTCAATAATGGTAGTGCACAGACAGTAGACCTCTCACTCTCAAATATTAACAATGAGGGCTTCTACACAACAACACAGTCTGGTGGTAAATATCTGTGCGAAACATATATTTACGGCGAATAATTAAATAATAAGCAAATAAAAATTCCGTAGTGCAATGTGCACTACGGAATTTTTTGTTACATTAAATATTATTTAAAGATACATACTATCAATAACCTAAGCCAAATGACAGTGCTTCAGGGAAGTATATTGCCCAGAACATCTCGTTGTGTGTAGCGTCATTGTCTACAACGGTTGTCATTTTGTTGCTTGGGTAGCCTTTGCTTTCCATCCAGCCCTGCATAGCAACAGCGTTTGGATAGAGCTCCTGCTCCAGAGAATCGTACTTTGAGTTGCCGTTGAAGAAGTAGATACGCGGAAGAGTAGACTCGTCAGAGAAATCAAATTTGCTCAGGTATTCTTTCCATGTAGCTTCATTATAAAGCAGGAAAGCAGGGGAGATAGCACCGATGTAGTTGAACTTGTCCATATGTTCCATACCGATGTAGAATGATTCAATACCGCCTGATGATGAGCCTGCAATACCACGGATATCGTTTGTGTTGTAGTTTGCATCAACGTATGGGATAACCTTGTCAACAACAAAGTCTGCGTATGCTTCGCCTGTGCCGTTTTTGAATCCGCCGTTATTGTACTTTGGTATTACATCACCAATATCAGGGGTAAGCTCGCTGTCACGCTTAGCGTTAGCGTTGTCAATACCTACTACGATGATGCCGTCACCGCCGTTTTGCATGTATGACAGAACTGTTTCGTCAACTTCCCACTCATATTGAGAGCAGTTTTCGTCGTTGCCAAAGATATTCTGACCATCGGTCATATAGAGTACAGAGTACTTCTTGTCTTTGTCGTTTGCATCGTAGCCAACTGGTGTCCAGATTGTGATGCGTTTATTGTAGCCTGATGAATACTCAAGGTTAACTTTTTTGATAGTGCCTTCTTTATCCTGACCGTATGGATACATACCGCTGATAAATTTGCTGTTCTTTGTAGTTAAGATAAAGTAGCCTGAGTTAGCAACTGTAAGAGGTGTGTCGGTGGTCTGAGCAGTGCCGTTTGAGAAAATAACTCTGTCGTACTTAGAGGTATCTGCAGTGAATTTATACACTGTCTCACCGTATGAGTTTACAGTGCTATTTGTAAGCTTTGTGCCTGGCCATGTTGCCATAGCATCACCTGAAGTCTGGTCGTAAATGTAGACATAGCAGTTAGCCCACTTGCGATTGTTTGTGAAGTAGAAGTCAAGTACAGGGCCGACTTTGTTTTCGCTTGGAGTCACAATTTCTACCTCCTGTGCAGGGAATTTATCAATAATCTTCGCGACAAATTGCTGTATGATTGTAGCGTCTAAAACGGATAGGTTGCTGTCGCCACTGACATCACCAGCTTTTTTCTCGTCTGCGCTTAGTTCAATGGTTTTTGCAACATGACGCTGTACAATTGTAGCATCAGTGACAGTGACATCGCTGTCGCCGTTTACATCGCCGTATGTAACAGCTGCTGCAGAGAGCGCGGTGAAAACCAAAGCAAAAGATAAGATGATAACTGTAGAAAAAATAGCGAGTTTTAACGTTTGCATAATAATACCTCCGTTAATTTGTATTACAAATAAATTGTAACAAAGTGAAAGGCTTTATTCAATAGTTTTTTACTATTTACAAAAAATATTCTTTGTTGACAATATAGTTCATTATTTGATATAATTTATTATGTATAATTAGGATACTAGGTTATTTTTCGAATTTTTATAGGTGAAAAAGATGGCTAAGTTTTTTATAGATAAAAAGAGATTACCAAACAGCGCTAAATACGACGAAGAGCCACAGCAGGGATTTTTCGACAAAATCAAGAAATTTCATGTGCTGGTTATTATTGCTTTATTGCTTGTAGTTATTATAGTAGGTTCAATATTCTACTTTAATTACAGCAATAATTCGCTTAATAAATTCGTAGATGCTTCTTGTAAGAATTTTGACAGTGGTAGCTTTGCGTATCACATAACTGCTTACCTCAACGATCAGGAATGTCTTGATTATGATGGTGCGATGGAGTTTGATCTTGATAACCAGATGTTTGAGTCTGTATACCATGCAAAATATCAGGATTACGAATATGATGCTGCTAGCTATGCGTATAAAGCTGATTCCTATGCCGGCACCTTCTATGGTGGTAAGTGGAATATTGAGAACTATGCTGATAATTCGCTTGACTTCTTTGCGTTTTATCGCAACTACCGTGAACATGAGTTTGATTCAGGTGCGTTTCTACGTTTTACGGATACTAATGATGTGTTCAGCGCAGTTGAGCTTGAAAAAGCAGTTGATAGTATTACAAGTGAGCTTACAAAAAGCAGTTCACTAAGTAATGTTCTGCATGAGGAAGTAGAAACTTTAGATGACGGTAGTACGGTGTATACTTTTAAGCCTGATGTAAAAGAGCTTTTCACTATTATTTCAGACAATATCGGTCCAGCGTATACAAGTGCAAAAGAATATAGTCAGTTTAAAGAAACAGTAGAAAACAGTAGCAAGAATATGGATAATGCAACTGCAGTGCTTTCTTATACAATAGATAACAGAGGTTATCTGACCTCTATCGCTTTTGACTATACAGTAAATAATGATAATTATTTACTCACTGTTTCAATGAGTGATTTCTCACAAAAGGATGTCGAAATACCTGAAAGTATGTTATCGCTTGTAGATACAGAATAATTAATACACTAAATCTCTAGGAAGGAGGGGAGAGCGTGAAACGAACATACAAAGTAAAATTCGGTTGTGGATGTAATATCGGCAAAGTAAGAAGAAACAACGAAGATAACTTCTACTGTTGCGGAGATTTCAGGCTTGACCCTGATTCTAAAGATGAGGTAATCCTAAGCGGTGAAGTGAAGTCTACTGATAATGAGCTTTTTGCTGTGTTTGACGGCATGGGCGGAGAAGCGTGTGGCGAGATTGCTTCTTTTGTAGCGGCATCTAATTGCAAGACTTTTTGTGAAAATAAAGATCATTATCAGGAATATCTTTACGAATTATCCGAAGTTTTGAATGAAAGAATTCTGGAAGAAACTAAAGCGCGCTCACTGGTATTAATGGGCGCTACTGCTGCTATGGTTCAGTTTTATAAAGAAGAGATTTACATACTCAACGCCGGAGACAGCAGAATATATAAAGTACAGAAGAATCAGATCAATCAGATTTCACAGGACCATGTAGCTCATGGCTACGGAAAGAAAGCTCCACTGACTAAATTTTTGGGTATCCCGGATAAAAATGGACTTTCACCATATATTGCACGCGGTGTATATAAAGCAAACGATGTGTTCATCCTATGCACTGATGGTGTTTATGATATGGTAAGCGAGGATAGATTAAAGGAACTTGTGTGTGCAGATAAAGCGCTTGATGTAATCGCAAAGGATATTATCGACGAAGCGCTTGAGGGTGGCGGTGTAGATAACGCTACCGTTATCGTATGCAAGATTACTAAGGGTTGAGTTTTTAAAAAGGAAGATGTGCTATGGCATATAAAAACGATAGAACTAAAAACAGAAGAAGGTATAAGTCGCGTTATCGCAGCGCGCATAATTATAAGCAGAAACGTAGTTCGTCTCAGACTAAGGCTGCGGTGCTGGTCGCTGTGCTTACGTTTGTTGTGATTTCTTCACTTGTCATCGTGTTTACTTTCGGTGACCAGATTTACAGCTTTTTGGATTCAGCTTTCACACAAGAGACTGAAGCTCCAACAGAAAAGCCAACTGAGAAATCAAC
>JAUMXP010000114.1:4560-5291 GCA_030529125.1 Eubacteriales bacterium
AAGCCTACACAGGCGCCAACCGAAGCACCAACTGAGCCACCTGTACAGCAGGATGATATGTTTATTCAGTTGCTAAAAGAAAACTCACTCGAAGAAAGCAGTCTTAACTCAAGTCAGCTTGTCTTTGTTGATGCGGATGAATCAACTCTTACTTGTAAGATATACTGCTATCAGAAAGACGACGAGGGACTGTGGACACAGGCTCTTGATCCGATTGATGGCTATGTAGGTAACGCAGGTATCGACGAATTTGTATCGCCTTATGAAGAGAAAACACCTGTCGGTGTATTTGCGATTGAGTATGCGTTTGGTTCACAGATGAACCCGGGCACAGGTCTACAGTACAGCCAGTTTACACCTACAGACTACTGGATTACAGACCCTAACTCAATCAACTATAACCGTTGGATGAGCGATGCTGAGAATCCTGACTGGACATCTGCACAGTGGCTGTATGAATATACTGTATCTTATCCACACGCTATTGTGTTTGACTACAACCGTTCCAGTGTTGACCGCACACAGGGTTGCGCTAAATTCCTGCACGTGAGCAAGACTCAGACAGCAGGCGGTGTCGGTATGGCAGAGAGTGATCTGGAAGCTATGCTTTACTGGCTTAACATCTCATACAGTCCGTATGTCTGTATTTCAAAATAATATAAAATAAAGGCTCCTGTAATGATATGCACCCCAAAAGTTAGACACTTTTGGAGGTGCATATTTTTATGGCA
>JAUMXP010000115.1 GCA_030529125.1 Eubacteriales bacterium
TTAGTCTGTGTATGTTTATTACTCATTAAACAAAACCTTCTTAATCATTTCAACTGACTCTTTTACAAGAAAGTCAAAGTTACACGTATCAATATTAAGCCAATGAATTTCTTTATCTCTGTTAAACCATGTAAGCTGTCTTTTAGCGTATCTTCTGGTCTGCATCTTGAGATTCTCGATGCAAGAGTCTAAACTTAATTCACCGCTAAAATACGGCATCAGTTCTTTGTGACCAATAGCAACGGCTGATGTCTTGCTGTGTGAAATACTCATAAACTCTTTAGCTTCTTCTACAAGTCCGTTTTCGACCATAATATCAACACGTTTGTTGATCCTATCATATAAGAACTGTCTGTTAGTAGCGGTTAATCCGATTTTAACAACTTTGTACGGAGATTTAACAAGTCTGGAGTTTAAGTTATGCTCGGTCATAGTTACACCTGTGAGCTTATAAACCTCTATAGCACGTATGATACGCTTAACATTCTTCTCAACAGATAGCTTATCTGCGCAATCAGGATCAAACTCTCTAAGATAGCTCAGTAAATAATCAACACCATTTTCAGTGTATTTAGTAAAAAGTTCTTCTCTTAATTTCTCGTCTGATTCAGACTGAGAGAAAGTTATGTTGTTAATCAGCGAATCAACATAAAGGCCTGTTCCACCAACAAGCACAGGCAATTTGCCTCTATTATGTATATCAGCTATAACCTCGTGTGCAAGGTTGCAATACTGAGCAACAGAGAAGTCTTTATCAATATCTAAAAAATCCATCAGATGATGAGTAACACCTTGTTTTTCTTCGTCAGTAGGTTTAGCAGTAGCTATATCCATACCTTTGTATATCTGCATTGAATCAGCAGAAACAATCTCACCATTAAACATTTTAGCTAAAGCTATTGAGAGAGATGTTTTACCACTGGCTGTCGGACCTACAATAGAAATTAAGGGTATTTTTTTATCGTTCATAAAATCACACCCTACCAAACATTTTTTCAATCTCACGTTTTTTCAGCACGATTGTAATAGGTCTGCCGTGAGGGCAATATTTAAGTGTTTCGTCAGTCTCGAGTTTTTTAGCAATATCAATAAGCTCCATATCAGTGCTGATGTTACCGGCTTTGATTGCAGCACGACAGGATACGTTGTGATATATCCACTCCATCTGTTCGGTTCTGATATTCTTCTTATGATCAGACAGATAACCTGCCATCTCGATAATACTCATTTCAATATCTTCTTTCTCAAGATACTGAGGAGCACTTCTGACCAATACAACACCGTTGCCAAAATCTTCTACATCAAAACCCGACTCGCTGAACAGGTCAAGGTTGTTAACAACAAAGTCATAGTCAATTTTGTTCAGAGTGACTGAAATAGGCTCAAGCAGAAGTTGAGAGAATCCTCTGCCCTTTTCTTTCTTCAGTCGCTCATATATCATGCGCTCGTGAGCAGCATGCTTGTCAATAAGAACAAGTTCATTTGAATTCTTTTCTATAATGATATAGGTTTTGAATGCTTCGCCAATATATCTGAAGCTGTCTGCATTGAGTTCAATCAAAGGTTTGATTTCAGACTCTTCTACAGTAGGCTCGACTTCTGCATTAGCTAAGTCATCAGACTTAGTTTCAGCGAAACTTTCAAAAACAGGTTCTTCAATTTTTTTATCAGCAAAAGTAGTAGCGTCAATATCCGCCAAAACAGCAACTGGTTTAGAAATCGGAGCAACAGGTTTAGATACATCACTCACCTTAGTGTTGAATGATATAGGCTCTTTTTTAGGGAGCACAATCGGTTCATCTAAGATGTCAAACGGATTTACTGTTTCTTTAACTACTTTGTTTTGTAGCGGTTTCTGCAGTGGCTTTTGCTCAGCTTTTATTTGCTCGTCACGTTCTCTGAACACTTTCTGTGCAAGTTCAAATGGGTTAACTTTAACTGTCTGAGCTGGTTTAGAAAACACTGCAGATTTACTAGTGTCCTTTTTATTCAGCGCACTTTTAACAGCGTGATACACAGCATCGAAAACAGGTCGTTCGTTGACAAAGCGGACTTCTATCTTTGCAGGGTGAACATTAACATCAACTGCTTCAAAAGCAATATCAATGTTAATTACACAAGATGCAAATTTACCAACCATCACAGAGCCTTTACACGCTTCTTCAACTGCAGCCATAGCAGTACGACTCTTGACAAATCTGCCGTTAATAAAGAAGTTCTGCATATTACGATTAGGTCGAGCGTTCTGTGGTTTAGACAAATATCCTTTGACAGTAACGCCGTTGAGCTCATAGTCAACTTCAATCATACCATTCGCAAACTCTCTGCCGTATACAGAATAAATGGCAGACAAAAGCTTACCATCACCAGAAGTGTTGAGCACTTGCTTAGAATCTTTGATATATGTAATAGCTACCTCAGGATGAGAAAGCGCTATTTTGTCCATAACATTGGACACAGCATTACCTTCGCCCATATCAGTTTTTAAAAACTTCATACGAGCAGGAATGTTATAAAACAAATCCCTGATGATGAAAGTTGTACCGTTAGGACAGCCGGCATCTTCAAAGGAAACTTCTTCGCCACCTGAGATAACATAGCGTGTACCAACACTTTCACAATCAGCTTTTGTAATAAGTTCAAGACGTGAAACAGCAGAAATAGATGCCAGTGCTTCACCTCTGAAACCTAGTGTAGAAATAGAGTCAAGGTCGTTTTCTACTTTGACTTTACTGGTAGCATGGCGCAAAAAAGCGAGTTTTACGTCGTCTTTTAAAATACCGCAACCATTATCAGTGACACGCATGAAAGTAGTACCACCGTTTTTAATCTCAACAGTGATTGCTGTAGCTCCTGCGTCAATAGAGTTTTCGACTAACTCTTTAATAACAGAAGATGGTCTTTCTACTACTTCACCTGCTGCAATAAGCTCAGCTACATGTTTATCTAAAACATTAATTCTACCCATACGTGTTCACCTCTTTTCAATTATTCTTCAGTCATTTTTTTGAGTTCATAAAGCAAATTCATAGCCTCAATAGGAGTAAGAGTGTTTAAATCCACACTCTTAAGTCTGTCGCTGACAGCGCTACTATTATCAGGGATAAGTGATAACTGGTCACTTTCCTCATTTGGCTTACTTTTGCTTAATAAAGTTATTTTATTTTTACTTGTATTATCATCAAAAGTCAGGTCTTTCAGAATCTGCTTAGCTCTACCGATAACAGAATCAGGAATACCCGCAAGTTTAGCTACTTCGATACCATAACTGTCATCAGCACCGCCAGGAATAATCCTACGCAAAAAAGTAATATCATCACCGCGTTTTTTAACAGCTATGTTATAGTTTTTAACACCATCTATAATTTGTTCTAAAACGGTAAGTTCGTGATAATGAGTAGCAAACAGCGCTTTAGCGCCAAGTCGTTTCTTATCAGCAACATACTCAAGCACAGCACGAGCAATACTCATACCGTCATATGTTGATGTACCACGACCGATTTCATCGAAAATAAGCAAGCTCTTTTTAGTAGCATTCTTGATGATGTTAGCAACTTCGCTCATTTCAACCATAAAGGTAGATTGACCTGAAGCTAGATCATCAGACGCACCAACTCTTGTGAAAATACTATCAACTAAACCAATCTCAGCGTATGATGCAGGTACAAAACTACCCATCTGAGCCATAAGCACAATAAGCGCGACCTGACGCATATATGTGGATTTACCTGCCATATTAGGACCTGTGATGATAGCTACGCGATTAGAGTCATTATCAAGATATACATCGTTAGGCACAAATAAAGTAGAGTCAAGCAATGCTTCTACCACAGGATGTCTGCTGTCTTTGAGTCTGATAACGCTTGAAAGATTAACTTCAGGTTTTACATATCTGTTAGATGAAGCAACGTTTGCTAGTGACACCAATACATCGAGTACAGCCACAGCTTGAGCTGACTTTTCTATTCTGTTTAAGTTCTCAGCGATTTTGTTTCTAATCGCATCAAACAAAGCGTATTCAAGAGCTATAGCTCTGTCCTTCGCACCTAATATCCTGCCTTCAAGTTCTTTGAGTTCAGGGGTTATAAATCTCTCACAATTAGTAAGAGTCTGTTTTCTTATGTAATTTTCAGGCACCAGTTCTTTGTAAGAGTTAGTAACCTCAATATAGTAACCGAATACACGGTTGTATCCTACTTTAAGTTTAGGAATGCCTGTCAGTTCTTTTTGCTGTGCTTCAATCTGAGCAAGCAGTGAAGTGGAATTATTCATATCGCCTGATAAAGCATCAAGCTCCTGTGAATAACCAGGTCTGATCATACCACCCTCCCTGACAGAAAACGGTGGCTCATCCACGATAGATTCATCTATTAATACTTTGATATCTTCCAGTGTATCAAGATTTTCATAAATCTCACGTAGATAGTTAGATGTTGAATCAGACAGCTCGTCGTGTAGTTTAGGCAAATTAGAGATAGCACTACACAAAGAACGTAATTCTCTTGCGTTAGCAGAACCGTAGACAATTCTAGTCATAATACGCTCAATGTCGAATATGCCGACAAGCATTGCGTAAAGCTCAAGACGTTTAACAGTATTGTTAACGAGCTCTTCTACAGCGTTCTGACGCTTGAGAATCTGAGTAACGTTCATAAGCGGATGCTCAACCCATGAACGAATCATACGCTTACCCATAGCGGTTTTGGTGTTATCAAGAACCCATAGTAGAGAATGTTTCTTCTCTTTTGTACGCATCGTCTGAGTAAGTTCAAGATTACGACGAGTGTTGTAATCAAGGTTCATATACTGGTCGTTTGAATAAAGCTCGATAGTCTCAATACGTTCAAGACCTGTTTTCTGAGTATTCTTAAGGTAATTCAGAAGTGAGCCAAGCGCCATTATGATATCTTTATTATCATTTACCGCTTCAGCCTGTTTGATGCCAAACTGTGACAAAACTAAATCAGAATAATCTAAATAACCGTATGATTCATCGTCTGATGTTGTAACAAAACAAGCAAGCTTATCTTTGATAAAAGAAAGCAAGCTTTTATTCTCTTTGATTTTTCCACCCAAGATAATCTCCTTAGGTGAATAAGCGGTAAGTTGAGTTTTTAACTGAGAAACTGCATCAGAGCCTTCTACGCAAGTAACGTTGAGCTGTCCTGTTGAAACATCACAAAAGCAAAGACCAATGTTCTTAGAAGAAGCATAAGCTGAACAAATATAGTTGTTGACGCTCTCGTCAAGCATACTACTCTCCATAACAGTACCGGGAGTAATTAC
>JAUMXP010000116.1:0-4006 GCA_030529125.1 Eubacteriales bacterium
CTAAACTCAAAGAGGGTAGGAACAGCAGGATTTTCTTGTGTCTTTTAACAGCGAATACATAAAAATCCTTGGTTGAATCGCCGTTATATATAGTGTTATCAAAGTCGTAAACGTTCATATTTCCTCACAAAGCATAGTTTTTTATTGATTATACTTTGAAAAACTTAAAAACTCAATATATATGTAAATAAAATTCACATTTTGTTTATTGATATTTATATATTATGTGGTATTATATATCTATAAATTATAAGGAGAACTATGGTGTTTGGTTACGTAACTGTTGACAGAAGCGAGATGCTCGGTAAAGATTTCGAAGCATACAAAGCTGTGTACTGTAGCTTGTGCAAACAGCTCGGTAAAGAATATACCTTTTTATCGCGACTGATACTTAGTTACGATTGCACCTTTTACGCTTTGGTTGCTATGTCACTGGAGCCTGAGTGTTCGGGCTTTACTCAGGGCAGATGCAAGGTAAACCCGCTTAAAAAATGCAACTATATCAAAGCAGAATCCAAAGCACTGTCTATGGCGGCAGCCCTTTCTGTTGTCAGTGTCTACTATAAGCTCAAGGATAATATCGCTGACGGTGGCTTCTTTGAAAAACTAGGCTGTTATATGCTGCTGCCGTTGTTTTCGCATTGGCGCAAGAAAGCGGCTAAGAAATATCCCGATATTGACACAGCGGTGGGTGAGATGCTCAAACACCAGTTTCAAGTCGAGAAAGATTCTAACTGCTCTATAGACAAAGCCGCCGAGCCTACTGCTCTTATGCTCTCTAGCGTTATGGCGCTGTTAGCCACTGATGAGTGCAAGAATAAGGCTGAGAAGGAACGGATTTTCCGTGCTTTTGGTTACTTTTTAGGCAGATGGATTTATCTCATCGATGCAGCCAACGACTACCAAAGCGACTTGAAGCATAAAAATTTCAACCCTTATGTGATAAAGTACGCGGATAAAGATTGCGTAGATATAGATGAGATTAACGAATCGCTGAATTGTTGCTTAACAGAAACGCTATTATCCTACGGACTGATGGACGTTAAGCGTTTTGATAGAATTATTGAGAACATTCTGATACACGGAATGACAAGAAAGCAAAAAGAGATTTTATATAAAGAAAAACATTAAACTGGAGATGAATTATGAACCCATATCAGGTATTAGGTGTTTCTGAAACTGCTACTGACGCAGAGATCAAGAACGCATACAGAGAGCTAGCTAAAAAGTATCATCCGGATAATTATGCCCAGAGTCCGCTCGCTGACCTTGCAGAAGAAAAGATGAAAGAAATTAACGAAGCATACGACATGATTTGCGATATGCGCAGAAATCCTTCTTCTAAATCAACTGCAGGTAGCTCGAGCGCCTATGGTGCGGCATATAACAACGCTACTTATTCAGGCTCTAATTATACTAAGACTTCATTCCCTGATGTCAGACGTCTTATAAGAGAGGGCAGATACGACGATGCTATGCAGATACTAAACGGTATCAACGGCACTGCACGTACAGCTGAGTGGTACTTCCTTATGGGTATGATATACTCCAGAAAAGGCTGGTCAGAGCAGGCTTACTCATATTTTCAGACAGCTTGTCGTATGGACCCATCTAATCAGGAGTTCAGATCAGCTCTCAACAATATGAACGCTCGACGTAGCTATAACCCGACAGGATATAACACTGTTAACCCATCTGTTTGCAGTATGTGCGATATTTGTACAGGTCTTATGTGTGTAAACTGCTGTTGCGATTGTTGTGGTGGCAGAGGCTGTTGTTAAGGAGTTATTTATGAAAGCTTCGTACAAAGTTTCACTTGGTGGTATAATCGGAGCATTGAGCATAAGCTTGATGCTCCTTACATCAATAGTACCTTTTGGTACATTTGCGTTTCCTGCTTTTGCGGGTATGCTTTTAGTTTGTGTCGTAGTTGAGCTCGGCTTTAGCTGGGCTTTTGTTGTTTATTCAGTCGTTTCTGCTTTGTCGCTTTTGTTTCTGACTGATAAGGAAGCGGCACTCTACTATGTCATTTTCTTAGGCTTTTACCCGATTGTAAAAGGTATGATAGAAAAAATCCGCTCAAAAATCGTACAGTATGTTATTAAGTACGCACTTTTCAACATTTGTATAGTTTCAGCGTTTTATATTTCGATATTTGTTTTGTCTATTCCTAAAGAAAGCTTTACTGTTTTCGACGTGTATCTGCCGTGGGCTTTTTTAGTCGCTGGTAATGTAGTGTTCCTGTTTTATGACTACTGCGTGTCAAGAATTGTAACGCTTTATCTGTTGAAAATACGCAGTATTATCACAAAAAATACAAAAATGTAAATTGAAAATAACCTTGTATTAAGGTACAATTAATTAGATAAGGATTAGTATGTATGAAAGGGGAGATAATATGTTGAAAATTAAACATTCTAGCGTTTTGACTACTGTTGTTTCGTTTGTTACAGTACTAGCTATTATTTTCTCGCTTTTTTCTGTAATGCCTATACAGACCGATGCCGCAAGCGTAAACACAGTTACGACTATATCTAGCCTTAACCTCAGGTCTTCAGCATCTGCTACTGCATCTATTCTCACAACTATTCCTAAAAGCACTGATGTTACACTGCTACAGAATTCTTCCAAAGGCTGGGCAAAGGTAACATACTCAACATACACAGGTTACTGTTCAACTGCTTATTTACAGCCTACATCAAGCAGTAAGGTTACTATGACAGGTCGAACTTCGTCTGATGTTAACCTGCGTAGCGGTCGTGGTACATCGTATGATGTACTGACTATAGTACCTAACGATACCCGCGTAACTGTTACTGATAACTCTCATGAAGATTGGGTAAAAGCTACATATCAAGGCTACACAGGCTATATCAGCAAAGACTATATCACGGTGACTCTTTATGTCTCAAAAGAGGAAGAGCCGGAAGATAATAGCAAGGACTACTCTAATATCCCGTCATGGTACTCATATTCGCTTACTGATTCTCTTTTAGGAGAGAGTACTCATACATCTAAACTTTTACTCGATAAGTACAGTCTTTCTCTTGATATTAACGAGAGCTTTACATTGACTGCTTTTATGAGTGATAGCTCGCCGATGAATCGCCATGTGTCTTATGTGACTTCCGATTCTTCTGTTGCGACTGTTGATTATAACGGCAAGATAACTGCTAAGAAACAGGGTGTCGCTACTATTACAGCTACCGACCTTCTGTCTTTAAGACGAGCTACCTGTATTGTTACTGTGTCTGCTGATTACGCACCGACAGAACCTACAGAGCCTTCAGTTAAACCGACAGAGCCTACTGAACCTTCAGTCAAGCCTACAGAACCAACTGAGCCGACAGAGCCTACTGTTAAACCTACAGGCTCGATTACGTTATCTGATTCAGAGCTCAGACTTTACGTAGGCACTCAGTATATTCTCACTGCCACATCTGACTCAACTGTTAAATGGTCTACTTCTGATTCAGCTATCGCTACTGTGTCTGATGGTTTAGTAACTGTTAAATCTGCGGGTGAGGTTGTCATTACAGCTAAAACGTCTACTAAATCAGCTAAATGTACTATTACCGCTTTAGAGCAGAAGCTGTCTATACACGCATCGACATCTAGCGCTACTGTTACAGCAGGTAAAACATATTTTGCTAAATCCAACACTTCTGGTGTTACATGGACTAGCCACAACACTGATATAGTCACAGTTGATAACGGCTTTATCTATGGTGTAAAACCAGGCAAGGCTATTGTTGAAATATACAAAAAAGGTGGCAAACAGACTATCTTAGTTACTGTTAAAGAAGCAGACCCGATTCGCTTTGCTTATTCGTCGCCTAACTGTGCGCCAAAAAACAGCGAAGTTACGCTGATTGCGATTACTGACTCTGCTCGTACTGATGTTAAATTTGACATAACCGTCGGTTCTGTCACAGAGGTTGTCAAAGCAAGCTCTAAGACAAAAGACGGCAAAAATTACGTATGGAAAGCTAAGCATACATTTGAT
>JAUMXP010000116.1:4016-5256 GCA_030529125.1 Eubacteriales bacterium
GCTGGCACCTTCAACGTAAAAGCCTACGCTAAGAAAGGTACATCGTGGTCAACCTGCGACGACGGCAAAACTTCAGTATTTGTAACCTCAACTACTGACGACGCAACAACTATCTGTGCTAAGCGTCGTGCGAGCGATGGTCTTATTAAGATGATTGCTACATTTGAGGGATATTTACCTACTGTCTATGACGACCCTTTAACAGGCGACCCAACCCTTGGTTATGGTAAGCTCGTATTCGTTGGTGAGCAGTTCTACAATAATCTCTCAAAAGAAGAAGCTTATGCATATCTGTCACAGGCTGTCAATAACGACGGCTACACATCTAAAGTAAACAGCTTTCTGATTGATAACAAAGTCAGGTTTAACCAACAGCAGTTTGATGCACTTGTTTGCTTTGTTTACAACGTAGGTACCGGTGTGTTGTCTAACGACGATGAGCTCGAGAGTGCTCTGCTTAATTGCGACAGTGGCTCAGGCTCTACTAAGACATACTACATCAACGGTTCTTATGTTCGTATCCGTAAGGGTCCAGGCACTAGCTACGATATTATAGATGAGCTTGATTACGGCACTGAACTTACTATACTCGAGAAGTACAGCACTTCGTGGTATTATGTACAGCTCAAAGACGGCACCAAAGGCTACGTTGCTACTGACTATATCTCCAGCAAAACAGCCTCTGGCGATCTTGACCTCGACTTTGTGAAAAAGCAGAATCTTATCAATAAATTCTGTCAGTACCACCATGCTAACGGCTGTATCAGAGGTTTACTTAACAGACGACTTGATGAGATGGAGATTTTCTTCTTCAAAGACTACGATGTGGATTACGGTGCTAACAACTATGGAATTAAGTTCTCATGTGCTAATAATCCGAGCTTTACCGCATGATTAAGATGGTGATTTTATGAATAAAAAAATTGGTTTTATCGGTGTCGGCAATATGGGCACTGCGATTATCTCTGGTATGCTTGACAGCAAATTTGCTGAGCCTGAATATGTTTACATCTGCGACAACAATAAAGAAAAATGCGACTTTTTCTTTAAAAAAGGTGTGAATGTATGTGATAGTATCACATCTTTGGCTGAGTGTAGCGATATTGTCGTGCTTGCTGTCAAACCTCAGAATTACGCTGAAGTTTTAACTGAGCTGTCTGCTATTAACTGTGAATCTAAGATCTTTGTATCTATCGCTGCAGGCATATCTATTGGTTATGTACAGAAGATGCTCAAAGGA
>JAUMXP010000117.1 GCA_030529125.1 Eubacteriales bacterium
ATATGATGATACCAACCAAAACCATATCAGCTATCGTCGGTGTACGACCGACAGGAGAAACTTGCGACAAATCGCACTCATGCGATACTTGTGAGAATACAAATTGCCAATATAGAGAGTAGGCAGATTATGAATATAGTAGAGAGAATTAACAACGAAATAGTATATATCGACGGCGGTTTAGGCTCATCTTTGATAAAGATGGGTTTAAAAAGCGGCACTATGCCTGAGCTGTGGAACATAGAACAGCCTGAGAAAATCACATCTTTGCACCGCGAGTATATCAGAGCAGGGGCACAGGTACTCACCACTAACACTTTCGGTGCAAACGAGCTGAAAATCGAGCAGTGCGACTATACTCTCGAACAACTAGTCACATCAGCCGTTGAAAACGCTAAAAACGCGATAATATCAGAAAACAAAGTTAAAGGCGAGGACGTGTATATCGGTCTTAGTATCGGTCCATGCGGTAAGCTGTTAAAACCGCTTGGCGAGCTTGATTTTGAAGATGCAGTTTCT
Organism: Eubacteriales bacterium; assembly: GCA_030529125.1. Classification (GTDB taxonomy): domain Bacteria; phylum Bacillota; class Clostridia; order Oscillospirales; family Acutalibacteraceae; genus Ruminococcoides. Next base: position 520 of record JAUMXP010000117.1, read on the forward strand.
GCTTTTTCTAGAACAATCAGGATTGGTGCTAACGCTGGTGCTGACCTCATTATAATTGAGACTATGAGCGATACATACGAAGCAAAAGCAGCACTACTCGCAGCTAAAGAGAGCTGTACTCTACCTGTTTTTGTTACGGTTGCTTTTGATACAAACGAAAAGCTCATGACCGGTGCTGACCCTCTCTCAGTTATTGCGATGCTCGAAGGCTTAAAGGCTGACGCTATCGGAATCAACTGTGGTTTAGGCCCTCACCAGATGAAAGCTATTGCACAAAAATATATACAGTTTAGTTCACTGCCTGTCATAGTCAACCCTAACGCAGGTATGCCAAAAAGCGTTGACGGTCAGACTGTTTACGATGTAGACGCTCTGGAATTTGCAAGCGTTATGAAAGAGATAGCACAGCTTGGTGCACATGGCTTAGGCGGTTGTTGCGGTACTACTCCTGAGTATATCAGAGCAACCGTTGATATGACCAAGGACATCACCCCAGTTAATATCGAGAAAAAGAACACTACTGTTGTATCATCTTACACACGTGCTGTTGAATTTAAAAATAAACCTGTTATTGTTGGTGAGCGCATCAACCCTACAGGCAAGAAAAAACTCAAAGAAGCGCTGAGAAACAACGAGCTTTCATATATCTTAAACGAAGCAGTTACTCAGCACGACAGCGGTGCGCAGATACTTGACATCAACGTAGGTTTGCCTGAAATTGATGAAGTACAGATGCTCACTGACGTTGTTACTGCTGTACAGGGTGTGTCAGATCTTCCGCTACAGCTTGACTCATCTGACTACGTCGCTTTAGAGAAAGCTATGCGTATCTACAACGGCAAACCGATGATAAATTCAGTCAACGGCAAGCAGTCATCGATGGACTCCATATTCCCTCTTGTTAAGAAATACGGTGGTGTTGTAGTTGCACTCACACTCGACGAAAACGGTATTCCAAGTAGTGCTGAAGAACGTGTGGCAATTGCTCAGAAAATAATCAACGAAGCTAAAAAATACGGCATAGATAAAAAAGACATCGTAGTCGATGCCCTAGCTATGGCAGTTAGCTCTGACAAAAACAGTGCTAACACAACCATAAAAAGCGTGAAAAAGCTCACTGAAGATTTACACGTAAATACTATTTTAGGTGTATCAAATATTTCATTCGGTCTGCCTAACCGCGAGATGCTCAACAGCACTTTCTTAAACCTTTGCTTTGAAAACGGATTGTCATCAGCTATTATGAATCCTTTGTCTAAAGAAATGATGAAATCCTACCACAGCTTTTGTGCACTCAAGGGACTTGATGATAATTTCGAAAGCTATATTGCATTTGCTAGCGGTGAAGATACAGATAAAAAGCCAAGTAGCGATAACGCTCTTATGACTCTTAGTTTTGCTATTGAAAAAGGCTTTTCTCAGAAAGCGTACGATATTGCGCTCTCACTTTTAGACAGCGAAAATCCACTTGATATTATCAACGACAAGATAATCCCTGCTTTAAACAAAGTAGGCGAAGGTTTTGAGAAAAACACCGTCTTTCTGCCACAGCTACTCATGAGCGCAGAAGCAGCTAAATCTGCTTTTGATGCTGTCAAAACTGCTATCAAAGACAGCAAAGAAAAGAAATCGGACAAAATCATCCTTGCAACTGTTGAGGGTGATATTCACGACATCGGCAAGAACATCGTAAAGGTGCTTTTGCAAAACTACGGTTTCGAAGTTATCGACCTTGGCCGTGATGTAAAGCCTCAGGCAGTTTTAGACGCTGTTTTAGAAAACGATGTCAAGCTTGTTGGCCTTTCTGCTTTGATGACAACCACTGTTGTATCAATGGAAGACACTATCAAACTCATTTCAGCCAAAGCACCTTTGTGCAAAGTTATGGTTGGTGGTGCAGTACTCACCAAAGAATACGCTGATATGATTGGTGCAGACCACTACGGCAAAGACGCAATGGAAGCTGTACGATACGCTCAGGAATTTTTCAGGCATTAACTATGAATGATATTAAGATTTTATTTGAAGACAAATATTTTATAGCGGTTATTAAGCCTTACGGTGTTCTATCGCAAGGCAACGAAAACACTCACAGCATCTGTAACGACATCAGCTCTTATCTAAAGCAAAAGAACGAAAACGGTGATGTCTATGTCGTACATCGACTCGACAAGACCACAGGCGGTGTGATGGTTTTTGCTAAGACTAAGACAGCAGCTAAAAAACTCAGCGAGCTTATCACACAAGGCGGTTTTCACAAAGTTTACCACTGTATCACACAGGGCACTTTAGATGATAGTAGCGGTGAGCTCACAGACTTGCTGTACCACGATAAGAACAAGAACAAAACCTACGTTGTAAAGCGCGAGCGTAAAGGCGTAAAGACCGCAAAGCTCAGCTATACAGTACTTAATACTGCCACTATTGATAATAAATCCGTATCAAAAATTGAAGTAAAACTTCACACCGGCAGAACCCACCAGATTCGTGTTCAGTTTGCATCACGCAAACATCCGCTTGTAGGCGACAGAAAGTACGGCTCGGATATTGAATCTAAAACAATAGCCCTGTGGTCATATCAGCTAAGCTTTACTCATCCGTTTACAGAGAAAGAAATAGAAATTTCAGCTGAGCCAGAGCATGATATTTTCAATATGTTTTCTTAATAAAGGAGAATAATATGAAGATTTCTACTATAATTAACTATATTGCTTCTATTGTGATGTGGCTTAGCGGTTTACTAACGCTAATAAGCAACATACTCAGATGGGATTGTTGGGATGACTTCTTTTTCATTACAATACTTTACTTATCACCGATAGTCTTACTCACAAATATGTTTGCGTTTGTATTCACTTTGGCAAACACCGCCTATTCCGATATTAAGCAAAGTCGTAAATACTTATGTGTAAACGCAATCAGTGCTGTCATCAGTATTCTAGTATTTATCGGTACCTTTTGGGGATTATCCGGTTGGATAGGAAATTGGTAATATATAATTAGTCCCGATACTAAAAATGTATCGGGACGTTATTTTTTATCTTCTAAAAACTATTGACCACGGCATATCGTTATTCTATAATAAGAATAACGAATTTTTTTAGAAAGGAGTGTTTTTATGAAGAAGGTTAACTGGCTGGTTGTCATCAGTGGTGTAGCTGTGGGTATAGCCGCTCTTGCACTCACTTTCTTTGGCAACCCTGCTAACATGGGCTTTTGTATAGCTTGTTTTGAGCGTGATATCGCAGGCGCGCTGTCGCTCCACTCTGCAGCAAAAGTTCAGTATATGCGCCCTGAAATTATGGGTATTATCTTAGGCGCGTTTATCATAGCATTACTCACCAAAGAGTTCAAACCGAAGGCTGGCTCTTCACCTGCTACACGTTTTGTACTCGGCGGTATCGTTATGATTGGTGCACTTGCATTTTTAGGCTGTCCGCTTCGAATGGTTATCCGTATCGGCGGTGGCGACATAACCGCAATGATCGCACTTTTAGGCTTTGTTGCTGGTGTGTTTATCGGTACATTGTTCTTAAAACGCGGTTTCAACTTAAAGCGTGCATATCCTGCTCCTTTAGCTGAAGGCGCTGTAATGCCTGCGTTAGCAGTTTTCCTGACTATACTTGCATTTATCGCTCCTGTGGCTATCAAGATGAGCGTTGAGGGTCCTGGCTCTAAGCACGCCCCTGTAATCATCGCCCTTGTGATTGCTCTCGTTGTTGGTGCACTTGCGCAGAAATCTCGTCTGTGTATGGTCGGCGGTGTCAGAGACGCTATCCTTTTCGGCGACTTCAAATTACTCTATGGCTTTGTTGCAATCATCGTAACTATTATTATCGGCAACCTCATTATGGGTAACTTCAACCTGTCAATGTATAATCAGCCTGTAGCACACTCAGATACACTGTGGAACGTGCTTGGTATGATGCTCGTAGGCTGGGCTTCTGTGCTTCTTGGCGGTTGTCCACTCAGACAGCTCGTGCTCGCAGGCGAAGGCAACGGTGACTCTGCTGTGACTGTTTTCGGTATGATCGTCGGTGCTGCTCTTTCCCACAACTTCTCATGGGCAGGTAACCCTGATTCAGTTAACGAAACAGGCGAATATGTGGTTGGCGGTATTTCTGACAACGGCAAAATTGCAGTTATCGCGTGTATTGCAATAGTACTTATTATTTCATTTGTAAACTCAAGGAAAGGGGCTAAGAAAAATGGTTGATGCCAGAGGATATTTATGCCCGATGCCTGTACTTATGGTGCAGAAAGAAGTAAAAGCTAACAACCCTGATACACTCGAAATTTTAGTAGATGATGAGTGTGCTAAGGGCAACGTAACACGTTTTGGTCAGAGTCAGGGCTACAAAGTAGAAGTTGAAGATACTGACGACGGCTACAAGCTAGTTTTCTCAAGATGATAGTTCTGACATTTTTCACTCACCATTCAGCTATGATGACTCATCGCACACTCATAAGCCACTCGTTTAATGCCAAAATGGCTCCTGTGCCACGAGAGCTAAGTTCCTCTTGTGGTAGCTGTGTTGAGGTTTATGATGTAGATGAAATCGCCTCAAGCTTGTGTGATGAAGACATTGAGGGTATCTACCACTTTGATGGTAAAAAATTCACTCAGCTTTTTAGCGCTGAATAAACTGAATACAAACAAAAAAGGCTCCTTTTTATGAAGTGAACCCCAAAGTTTAGACAAAATAAAATATTAAATTGATAGTGAAT
>JAUMXP010000118.1 GCA_030529125.1 Eubacteriales bacterium
TGAAGACATACAGAGCTGCTAACAACGATAGATGGGCTGCTGAAGAAATCACCACTACTGATGGCAAGATTATCCTCGTATTTGAGTGGAGTGGAACTTACCATAATATAGCTGGAACATACACAGCTCCTGAGGAAATCACCCCTTCAGGCACATACAAGACTATCTACTTCTTAGACAGTACATCTAACAGTTATATAACAAACGACGACGCTAATATGTTTGTATATTCAAACGCAGGCGATAAGGTCAAGATGACAGAAACTGTTGATACTAAGTCTGGCAAAACTCTCTGGAGTGCTAAAATAGACGAAGCTGCAACATCGGTTACATTCTATCGTGCATCATATTACTATGATGAAGATAACGCTTCAACAACACAGTGGGGCACATGGTCTGCAGGTAAACCTACAACTTCCATCTATAAAGCTACAGCAAGTGCTACAGGTTCATGGGTTGCTGATACAACAGCAGTTGCTCCTGCAGGTACAATTGACGACTTCTCTTATGGTTTGTGGATTGATACTAAGGGTAACGGTAACACTGTAGATGCTATCAAGTGGTATAAGAATGGCTCACAGCATCACTTCTATGTACCATCATTTGTAGATTTAACACAGGTTAATGTTTACTCAAGCTTTGGTTCATTCACTATTGACGGTACAACATACAACAATGGCGATGCTGTAAACCTTACTGTAGGTTCACACACAGTTACTGGTGTTACTAATGGTACGACAACTAACCTAGGTACACTCAAGGTTTATCAGACAGAGTCCACAGCTGCCATGCTGATGACTACTAAAGAAGAACTCTTTACTGGTCTTACAGATAACTATATGGACGAAAATGCATGGCCAAGTGGTAGCGGTCTTTCAACAACTAACTTCAACGGTGTATACAAAGACGCTATTGAAACAAAGGGTTCTTACTACTTCTATGATGAAGAAGGTAATATTGTTAACTCTGATCCAGTGCTTAAGAAGATAAAGGGTAGAGGTAACTCATCATTCGAAGCTTCTATGAGACTATATGGTAAGTACGCTTACAACTTCAATCTGGATTCTAAGGTTGAGCTTATTGAGGGTTCAACAGCTTCTAAGAAGTGGTGCTTACTTGCTAATAACGTTGACCACTCAATGTTGAGAAATACTTTCATCTACGCTCTTGCTGATGATATCGGTATCAAGTATGCTCCTGAAACTAGACTTGTTGATCTTTATGATAACGGTAAATACTTAGGCGCTTATGTTGTTACTGAAAAAGTTGAATACGGTAAGAACACCATGATGAAAGATATGAAGAACCTCGATGATGGTAACGAAGACGCTAACATCGAAGCTTACAACAACGAGGATATCATGGATGACCTCGAAGGTCACCTTGTACAGGCTGAATCATCAGTTACTGTAAATGGTCAGAAGTACACATACCAGTACACAAAGTCTGATGACGAAACAAACTGGCCATATCATCAGCCATCTGATTATCAGAGTTATAACTACCTCCTCGAGTTCGAACTCTATAACAGATACAAGAACGAAGCTTCTTGGTTTGTATCTCCACGTACAGGTCAGGCTGTTGTAGTTAAGTATCCTGAGTTCGCTACAAAAGATGAGATGGAATGGATCATCAGCGAATTTGAAGAAGCTGAGTCTGCTATTTATGCTAATGATACAGATGCTATCAAAGCTGCTATTGACGTAGATTCATTCGCTAAGATGTATCTCTTACAGGAACTTGCTATCAACCTTGACTCTTGTGCTACATCTTACTACATCCACAACGATTTAACATCAGGTAAACTCGTTTCATCTCCTGTATGGGACTATGACTGGGCATTCGGTGCTTACGCGGGTAATACAAAGTACATCTACAACGGTTCTTCTGTTGTATCAAGTGCTAATATGTCTGATCCTAAGCAGATGTTCGTTAAGGATAAGGCGTTAAAGACAGACTCTAGTGATACTTCTAAGAAGTCTAACTATAACTTCCAGGCTAAGCTTGTTCACAATGATTATGTTTGGGAACGTTGCCAGTACTTCTGGACTAACGTATTTGTAGATGCTCTCAACGACTATATCATCAACGAAAGCATCACAGACGATACAAAGGGTATTATGGAAGATGAATGGTTAGGTAAGTTTAAATCTTCAGTTGAGATGAATGACGCTCGTTGGGGCTCACTCACATACGAAGGTGATAACTGGGGTACAAAGGTTACTTCTGATTATAACAAGCGTTCTTACAACTTCTATGTAGGTAACTGCTATCAGTCAGGTACAGCTACTGCTTCTTACGCAAATACTGTTTATTATCTCAACGACTGGATTGCTACACGTTGGAACTATATGAGTAGTTCTACAGGTGGTAAACTTTACAACGATGATCTGATTGAGAAAGATGAATACGTTGTATCTGATGTAAGCTTTACTGCAACTCAGAATGAGAATAAGGTTACTATCACACCTTCTGCTACTGTTACAGTAAATGGCGAAAATGCAGCAGTCGAAGATCTCAGATATACTATTTATATTGATGGTGAAGTATATAATACATGTTCATTTACTCAAAACGCTGAAATCACTATCAAAGATGGTACTAAGAGTACAGTTTATATTGAAGTATTCCATAAAGATAACGAAGATGTTAAAGAAAAGTCTGAATCTCAGGAGTTTAAATATAACTTTGAGACAAGTACAGTTGAGTTTACACTCAAATTCAAGTCATCTTCATCATATCGTTACATACCAACTGTTACTGTAAACGGTACTGCTTATACTATGACAAAAGATGGCAAAGCAATTGCTAAGAACGCATCAGGTACACAGTCATACTACTGGTATGAGGCTACTGTTGCTGTTAATGAAGGTGAGAGTGCAAAACTTACTTTCACAAATAGCGTATCTATGCATGCAAGCGCTGTGATTAGTACAGTCAAAGCTGACACTGAGTACTACTTCGGTGTAAATAACCTTAATAACGGTACAACAGCTGTAGACCTCACTGATGCTGACGATTATGTTCGAAACTTCGTTAAGTCTGCTACATATATGATAGATAACGATCCTCAGGCTACTGGTATCGCTACAACATCACTTGATGGTACTATCTACAAGATGGGCGACGCTGACGAAGATAAGTCTGTTACTATTTTAGACGCTACTACTGTTCAGTTAGCTCTTGCAAAGAAGACAGATCTCTCTGACACTGGCTCTAAGCTTGCAGACTATAACCTTGATGGAAATAACTCAATCACTGATGCTACTAACATTCAGGTATATTTAGTTAATAATCCATAATTTGCTTACAAAATCTTGAGTTTACTGTAAATTCAGGTTTACTCGACAAAACACCACCGACTGACCGCGGTGGTGTTTTGTTTTTTTGTCTTGCATAGCAAAAGCCCTGCTGTTAACAGCAGGGCTTTTGCTTAATAAAATATAAATTAAAATTCACTAACAATCTTTGCTACATATCTCTGTATCTCAGTAGCATCAAAAATAGTAACTTCGCCATCCTTGTTTACATCAGCAGCTAATAAACCATTGCCAACGAGTTCCTTAGTTTTAGCAACATGACGCTGAATATGAGTAGCATCGATAACTGTTATTTCTCCATCACCATTTACATCACCTGTAAGATAGTCAACTTCTGGAATAAAGTTTGCATATAGATTGATATCTGAAGTAATGGTTAGCGGTAAATTAACCTTGTTAATCCTTTCAGGTTCTGTGTACCAACCTTCAAAAATCATACCTTCTTTTCCAGGTTCTGCAGGAGTGTAAGCCTGACCTTTTTCTATACCAATGCATATAACAGGTTCAGTATCAGAAAATACATAAAGTGATACAGAACATAAATCATATTCGGAAACGAATTTAGCGTAGAGATTAAGATCTGAAGTTACAGGGGAGTAGTCATACTCTGTTGTTCTTTCAACATCAGTGTACCATCCTGTAAATATATATCCTTCCATACCAGGTTCTGCAGGTGTGTAATAATCACCGTCTTTGACACCAACAGTAATCAATGGTTCATCATCTGTGAAAACATATATAGAAACCTGATGTAACTCACTATATGGAATGAATTTTGCATACAGACTTATGTCATCTGTTATTGGAGCTTCTGGGTCAAAAGGCTTTTCATAGTTTTTGTCGTAAAACCAACCATCAAAGTACATATCATATACATCAGGATCAGGAATGTATACAAAGCTACCTTTTTCTACTTCATAAAAATCAGTATAATAGTACTCATTTGGCATATATGTATATATTGTAGCAACATCATCATATGATATAAGACGTGCATAGAGGTTAACATCACCTGTTATTGGTTGTGAGAAATCATACTTCTCAGTTAGCAGTGAGTCAGCATACCAACCTGTGAAAAACATACCTGTATCTTCATACGAAGGAGCCTGTACGTCTATATAATCACCAATGATTGCATCTTCAATAGAATAAGGAAAAGCGGGGTCATCAGCGTATATGTAAATACTAACAATTTCTGATGGTTCTACATATCGCGCAAAAAGTTCAACGTTTTCGTGGACTGGGGAATTAAAGTCATATGTGTTTATGAATTCTTCTTCAGTATACCAATTATACATAACAAGACCTTCGCGTGAAATGTATTCTGGTGTCATTGGAATTTCTCCGTCATTACAGAAAACATACTCTACTTTTTCATCAAATAAATAATTGCAGGTGATTAAATGAATGTTGTTGTTGTCAACAGCCTCGAAAGTTTTGTGCAATGTAATGATAGTTTGATCGTCATTTAGTGTATATTCAACAGCTTCGCCGTCGATTGTAACATCACGTACTCTGATGTAAGAGTTGTATTCATTAGCAATAAGATTGATTTCTACAGAATACTGCACACCAGCACGAAAACGATCTACGGCTGGTTCAAGAATATTACCGTCTTCATCTTTCCAACAGATACCGTTTTCATATCCATTATTGTTCCATGGAGCAACATCGTGATAACTCTCTGGAAGATAAATACCATAGTCAGGATAAGCGCCTTCTACAGGAGCACTTACATCAAAAACTTCTACAATAAGGATGTCTGTTGCTGCGATAGCAGAGAAAGGTATTAGTGAGCACATAAGCATAGTTATTATAACAAAACTAAGCATACGCATTATGATTCTTTTCATACATATAACCTCCTATGTATTAATTAATAATTTAATTATATATCCTT
>JAUMXP010000119.1:0-1925 GCA_030529125.1 Eubacteriales bacterium
GAAAACTAAAAAGAGCAAAAAGAAAAGCAGTGGGGAAAACCACTGCTTTTTTATGTTTAGTATACCATCATAAGAGGATTCAAGCTGTTTTTCTGTGCTTCAGCTTCGTCTATGTAGTCTATAGCTTTGTACAAGCCGTTGACTACACAGTCTGATGGATTTTTAGCTATAGTAACTTTAACTCCTGTTGCGTTCTCTACGAGATCTTTCATACCTTTGAGCTGACTTAATCCGCCTGTTAAGGTGATGCCGTCTTCGTGAACGTCGGACATAAGCTCAGGAGGGGTGTCCTCGAGCACGTCAGCAATAGCGATAGCTATATTTTTAGCTATGTCAAAGATAACATCCATAATCTCAGATGATTTGACATCAACCCATTTAGGAAGGCCACGGATAGAGTCTCTGCCTTTTAATCTGAATGTTATGTCGTTGTCATCGTACATGACAGTGCCGATTTCTTCTTTGCATTTCTGTGCCATAGCTTTACCTATGATGAGGTTGTGCTTTCTGCGAGCATACTTGATGATTTCTTCATCCATAGCGTTGCCACCAGTTCTAAGGGTTTTACCTACAGAAACACCGCCTAAAGTCATAACAGCGATGTCGACAGTGCCTGCACCGATGTTGGCAACCATAACGCCGTGTGGACTCATTATGTTTTTATTACAACCAAAAGCCGCAGCCTTGGCAGCTTCAAGAAGTAACACACGTCTGACACCAAAGCTTGATATAGCGTTGACAATTGCACGCTTTTCAACCTCGGTGATTTCACCCGGAATACACGCAAGTACTCGTGGCATTACAACTCGGCTTGTGCACACTTCGCACAAGAAAATATTAACAAGCTCCTCGACTAGTCCTGACTGAGCAATAACAGAAGAATCAAGCGGAAAAACGACGTCAACACGGTTTGAAGTTCTGCCTAACATTTTGTATGCATCCGTGCCGAAAGCTAAAATTTCGTTAGTAGTTTTATCGTATGAAATTACAGACGGTTGGTCAATGGCTTTGACACCTTCTTCAACACAGATTCGAGTGTTAGCGGTGCCTAAATCAAGAGCTATATCCATTTACGTATACCACCTTTCAGATATATTAGAATTATACAATAGACTAAGTGGTTTTTCAAGGTTTATATATTCTCAGCGCAGATAGCACGCTTGCTGTTGCTATGTATGATGGATTACCTTTGTTGAGTGTTTTGATACATTCAGCAAGGGTTGAGCCTGTGGTCACTATGTCGTCTATCAGTAGTATAGATTTACCGTTTATTTCTTCTTTAGAAATAACAGAGAACGCACCTTTTAGGTTCTTTTTTCTTTCAAAGTAGGTTTTCAGATTGTGCTGATGATTGGTTTTCTTGTGCTTTTTCAGCAGGGTTTTGCACGGGATTTTCATCAGCTTCGATAAATCATTAGCCAGTAATTCGCATTGATTGAAACCACGTTCTTTCTGATCTTCTTCGTACATAGGTACGTAAGTGATACAGTCAAATATAAAGTCAGGATAAGACTTCATTATCTGGTCAAACATAAGCTGAGCGAATTTCATAGAATACTGTCTTTTGTCGCGGAATTTGTATCTCAGTACTGCACGTTTGTATTTGCCGTCGTACAGTAGCGGTGAACAACATCTGTAGCCACCGCCTACGCCGTAAGTGTAGCCGTTAATAGGGAAGTCTTTCTTACATTTATCGCACGCAGGCTCTCCTTCTTTGACAAGGCTACGACAAAACGGACAACGCTCAGGAAACAAGAAGCAAGACAAAGAGTGAAAAACACGTTTAAACTTTTCAATTATTCTCATAGTTTACTCACTTTGTAAAAAATTCTTCAGACCGGAAAAACGCAGGATGCGTTTGTTGTTTTCTACCATACGTCTGACAGCGTTCTGGTCACCTACTAAAATAAGCATCTTTTTAGCTC
>JAUMXP010000119.1:1935-5036 GCA_030529125.1 Eubacteriales bacterium
TATATAGCAGGTTGCGATACATTAGCTGAGGAGCGAAACTATACACAGGCATAACAACAGCCTCGAACTCGTTACCCTGACTTTTGTGTACAGTGCATGCATACGCAAGCTCAAGGTCAGATATAGCGTCTACATCGTACATAGCTACCTTGTCGTCAAATCTGACTTTTACGTAATGTGCTGATTTGTTGACTTCAATAAGCACACCGATGTCGCCGTTGAACACGCCCTCGCCATACTCTCCGTTGTCTTTGACCCAGTTTATGTTGTAGTTGTTTTTTACCTGCATAACCTTGTCGCCAACTCGCAGGATGTAGTAGTTGACAGATATCTCGCTTTTTGTTTTATCAGGTGGGTTTACAATATTCTGTATCTGTTTGTTAAGCTCAAAAGTACCCAGTAGTCCTTTTCTGGTAGGGGATAGTATCTGTATATCGTCCATACATGAGTAGCCGTAGGTGTTTTTTAGTCGCCTTGTGCATAAATCTACTATGGTTGCCGATACTTCTTCCATACTGCCTTTGTTTATGAAGAAAAAGTCGTTGTCAGTGATGTTTAGCACAGGCATAACACCACCTACGATTTTGTGTGCGTTAGTGACTATCAGACTGCTCATGGACTGGCGGAAAATCTCTTTAAGTTCTACTACAGGCAGGGTGCCTGATGCTATCAAGTCAGCGAGCACGTTGCCTGCACCTACAGACGGTAGCTGGTCAGAGTCGCCAACAAGAATCAGCCTGCACGCAAGCGGTAATGCACGCATCAAGGATTCAAACAAAACGCAGTCAACCATGGATACTTCATCTACGATTATCGCATCGCAGTTGAGCATATTATGTTCGTTTTTCTTGAAAACAGGCTTGTCTTCGATATCAAAGCTTACTTCAAGTAGACGGTGAATAGTCTTAGCGTTTTCGCCTGTTACCTGACTCATACGCTGTGCTGCTCTGCCGGTTGGAGCTGCAAGCAGCACCTTTTGTCCGCTTTCTTTTAATAGTCTGATTATTGCATTGAGGGTTGTAGTTTTTCCAGTACCGGGACCACCTGTTAATACGAGCATACCTTTTGTCAGAGCTTCTTTGATTGCGCTTTTCTGCAGAGTTGCGTACTCGATGTGTTCTTTATGTTCAATTCTCTCAATTTTTTCTTCGACGTTGTTTATGCGCATAGCAGGGTAACGCATCAGCATCTGAAGTCTTGCGCTGATATACACCTCGCTTTTGTGCATTGTGCAAGTGAAAATAAATTCTTTTTCGTTTATTTCTTCTAGTATAAGTGTGCCGTCAGTAAGCATTTCTGTAAGTGCTGACTCAATGCTTTCAAACTGAATGCTTAACAGGTTAGACGTAACTTCTATCAGCTTGTCTTTAGGCAGACAGGTGTGACCATTTAGCTTGTTGTGATTAAGTACATGTATGAGTGCTGCACGTACGCGGAAACGGTCGTCATCAGAACGCTCCTGCATGCGTGCTATAGAGTCTGCAGTGTCGAAAGAAATATTGAGCCTTTCGTCACATAGAATAAACGGGTTTTCTTCTATCATGCTGATAGCGTGATTGCCGTAGTATTTCCATATAGCAACCGCTGATTTTGCATCGATGTTAAATGTCGACAAATAGGCGATAAGCTCTCTTATTCCAACAACCTGCTTGAGTTGGGAGCTGATGTCCAGGGCTTTGTCAACTGAGATGCCTTTGATTTTTGATACACGCACAGGGTCATTTTCCAGAACATTTAAGGTTTTAGAGCCGAACTCTTTTACAAGGCGCGAGGCAGTAGCAGGGCCAACACCTTTTATTGCACCGCTTGAGAGATATTTGAGTATGCCGTCTAGGTTTTCGGGCATAGATCGCTCGCAGGCAGTAGCAGAAAACTGCTGCCCGTACGAAGGGTGTTTTTTGAATGTTCCGTAGAGCTTGACCTGCTCGCCAACGCTGATGAGCGGCATAGTTCCCACAGCGGTTATCATCTCGGTTTCGCCTGCTAGTTCTATAACTGTGTAGCCGTTTTCTTCGTTACGATAGACGATAGATTCAACCTGACCGCTAAGCTCGTAAAGTTCGTTTTGATTTTCCATAATAATTCCTACAAAGAAAAATAATAATAAGCATTGAAATTTTTATCAGTGTGATTTATAATATAACATATTGTTAAGAATAAAGATATAGTTTTGGGGGATAAAAATGGAATTTATTGCAAACGAAGGCAAAAACGTTGAAATAGAAGTAAACGGTGCCGTATACATGCGCCATGCTATTAAAACCCATTTTGTAAAGCAGGGCGAAAGCTACATCGATATTTTTGAAAAATACGTTTCTCCTATTTATCAAGAGGGAGATATTGTATCATCAGCCGAAAAGATTATTGCTCTGTGCCAGAACAGAGTTGTTCGCAGAGAAGAACTCAAAATCGGCTTTTGGGCTAAGTTTTTATCAAAATTTGCTTCTCATCCTGACACAGGTGTTGGTGTAGGCGAGACTATCAAAATGCAGTACGCTATCAAAAAAGCAGGTCTACTGAAAGTTATCTGGGCTTCTTTTGCAGGTGGTGTGTGCAAGATTTTCGGCAAGCGTGGTGTGTTCTACGAGATAGTAGGCAAGGACGTTGCAGGTCTTGATGGCTTCTACGACCACGTATGGAGCGAGTATCGTGACATCGGTATCGAGAACCCTGAGAATCCATCAGGTGTGTGTGATGAGATTAAGGAGAAGCTCGGCATCTCATGTATGATTGTTGACGCTAATGACTTAGGTCAGGAGATTCTCGGTTACAGCTCTGATATTAAGCTTACTGAAGAAGAGCTCTTAGGTCTTATCAAGGACAACCCTACAGGTCAGGGACAGCAGACAACACCACTCATTCTTATCCGCAAAAAACAGTGATATTCAAAAGGCAGAGCTTATATAGCCCTGCCTTTTATTGATTTATTGTGCTTTTATACTTTTCTTCACTTATAACGCTTATGTAGTCGTATTTTTTGCAAAAAATTCTTATTTCCTTTTTTGTTTTTTCGCTTAGTGAGTCAGTGAGAATGAGAATTTTATTTACGCTTAAACCGAAACTGCGCTTTGTTTTAGCAACTATACTTCGGATGTAAAATT
>JAUMXP010000120.1 GCA_030529125.1 Eubacteriales bacterium
AACGAAATTCTTATGCATTTCAGAAATAATAAGAAAAATTCTCTTGATATATCACTAAACGAATCAATAGATACAGATAAAGACGGTAATCCGCTAACTTTGATGGATATAATGTCTGTTGAGGACGACATACTTGAAAAAATTAATACAAAAATGAATCTTGATAAACTGTATTCGTATATGGATGAAGTGCTGTCGGATAGGGAAAAGGAGATTCTAATATTACGATTCGGGCTTAAAGATACCTCAGTTTTAACACAACGTGAAATCGCAAAAAAACTTAATATATCAAGATCTTACGTATCTAGAATCGAAAAGAAAGCGTTGTTATTACTTAAAAAAAGGTTTGAAAAGCCATAAAACTTAAATTGATAAGCAAACATAGTAATAACCCAATTACAGTAGGTATGATGAATGATAACAAAGTACTTTTAATACTTTTAGTTTCTTTATATATTGTAATAAGAGTTGTAGAACACGGAAAATGGTATACACACAAAAGCAAAAAACAAATAGCAGTAACAACGGTCCAGCCGTTATCAACCAGTAAGGTGCTCAGCTGTGTTAGATTTGTAAAATCAGTCAAGCTTGATGTCGATAAGTAGGACATCAGAATTATCGGAATTACTGTTTCATTAGCTGCTAAACCAAGGATAAAAGCCATAATTATTGTACCATCTAAACCGAATATATAGCCTATCGGGTCTAGTGCATTAGTGCAGTAACTTAGTAGTGAAATATCATTAACAGTAATATTTGCCATTATCCATATTATTGCACCTGATGGGATAGCTACTGCAACAGCTCTTAATAATACAAACAGTGCTCTATCTTTGAGTGAATAAACTATTGTTTTAATTACCTGTGGTTTTCTGTATGGTGGAAGTTCAAGAATAAAAGAGGAGCTCTGACCTTTATATATCGTCTTAGACAAAAACTTAGATGTCAGCAGTGTTATAGCTACTGATAATATGATAATAAGCAGTAGTACAAAAGCGGTAATGACAGTGTTATAAAATACGCTCGATGATACAGCAATAAATACAGATGTTATTGTAATGAGCGCAGGCAGTCTGCCATTACAAGGTATAAAATTGTTGGTAATAGTCGCAATACTACGTTCTCTTTCTGACTCGATAATTCTACATCCCATTACTCCGCACGAATTACAGCCAAAACCCATAGCCATAGTCAAAGCCTGTTTACCGTGACCACCGCATTTAGAGAATGCACCATCAAGATTAAACGCTATACGAGGCAGAAATCCTGAGTCTTCGAGTAACGAAAACAAAGGAAAAAATATAGCCATAGGCGGGAACATAACTGCAACTACCCACGCTAGTGTTGTGTATATACCATCAATAAAAAGGCTTGTTATCTTATCACTAACATTGAAATACTGGAATAAATCTATCAGATAGGTTTTCAATACATTAAACCCGTTGCTCAGTATCTCACTTATACTATTAGCTGCAACTATAGTTATCCAGAATATTACAGCAAGAGTTACAAGCATTATAGGTATTCCGGTTAGTTTAGATAGCACAATTTTATCTAGTTTTCTATCTCTGTTGGTCGCTTTTGAAGTATTCACCTTAACAGTTTTATTATAAACATCTGAGCATATATCATAGACATCTAAGCTATACTCTTCGTAATTATCTTTGTTTGATATATTACTAATATGTGAAACTTTAAAAGTCTTAATTTTACTAGTACACAAACCTAAAACTGCATTTTTAAGTTCGCTAATACCAGCTTTCTTAACGCCTGAAGTTTTGACTACTGGTATGCCAAGTTGTAATGATAGCTCATCTTCATCAATATATATTCCTTTACTATCCGCTTCATCGCTCATATTCAAGCACAATATGACTTTATTTGTTTTATTTAAAATCTGAATAACAAGATTAAGATTACGCAATAAATTAGTTGAATCAACTACAATGATAATACAATCATAATTACATCTATTTATGTAATCATTTGCAACTTGTTCTTCCTGTGAATTAGCAGACAGAGAATACACTCCTGGTAAATCTACTACTTTAATGTTCGTATTATTATGCTTAAAATAGCCTGTAGCGTTAGAAACGGTTTTACCAGACCAATTTCCTGTATGTTGTTTTAAACCCGTCAGAGCGTTAAATATGGTGCTTTTACCAACGTTAGGATTACCGGCTAACGCAATTTCATAATCACAAGCTTTACTCGATACTTTCTTATTGTTATGAATATTCAGCATAGCGCCTCCGGAAAACTATAAGTAACTATGATGTTTTCAGCGTCACATTGTCTAAGTGCTATTACACTGCCGTGGATCAAATACGCTGTTGTACTCTTAAACATACTATTATGAATCGGTATCAATAAAGCGTTTTTAACAATTCCTAAATCTAACATTCGTTTTATATTTTTACTATCTGAAGTGTTTATTTTATAAACGTAACAAACATTATTCAATGGTATTTTATCTAGTGTTGTAAATTTATTTGAATCCATAATTGCTTCCTTAATATTATCTCTTTATTAAGATATGAAGCAGTTGCTTAATTGTGATGATTTTTATTGACTCAAATATCACAATACAATATAATTAAAGTAGTAAAATAGGGGAGAATATATATGGAATTAAGTAATATTTTATCTATAGTAGATCACACACTGCTTTCACAGACAGCTACATGGAAAGAGATAAAAGCAATCTGTGATGATGGTATTAAATATAAGACAGCGTCAGTATGCCTTCCGCCATCTTATGTCAAGCAAGCAAAAGAATACGTAAGCGATAAACTGAAGATTTGCACAGTTATTGGTTTTCCAAACGGTTACTCTACAAAAGAAACTAAATGCTTTGAAACAGAAAACGCTGTATTAAACGGTGCTGACGAAATTGACATGGTAATCAACATCGGTCTTCTCAAAGACAAGCAGTACGATTTAGTTTTAGATGAGATTAATGCTGTCAAAACATCATGCAACGGTAAGTTGCTCAAAGTAATTATTGAAACCTGCTTATTAACTGATGAAGAGAAAATAATGATGTGCAAAATAGTGTCAGAATCAAATGCTGATTTCATTAAGACATCTACAGGTTTTTCAACAGCAGGTGCTACTAAAGAAGATGTTGAGCTTTTTTCTAAACACATCAGCTCAGATTTAAAGATTAAAGCTGCTGGCGGTATTTCTTCTATAAAAGATGCTGAAGACTTCATAGCTTTAGGAGCATCTAGACTTGGTACAAGCAGAATTGTTAAGATAGTTAAGATAGGTGAAGACGATGAGCACAATAAAAACACCACATATTAATTTATTAAATGAAGAACTAGGATTTGCTAAAACTGTTCTTATGCCGGGTGACCCTTTAAGAGCCAAATTTATAGCAGATAATTTTCTAGAAAACGCAACTCTAGTCAATAATGTCAGAGGTGTTAACGGTTATACAGGATACTACAACGGAGTCAAAGTATCTGTTATGGCAAGCGGTATGGGCATGCCATCAATCGGAATATACAGCTTTGAATTATACAAGCACTTTGGTGTACAGAATATTATCCGTGTTGGTAGTGCTGGTGCAATCAGCAAAAACGTTAACGTAAGAGATATTGTAATCGGAATGGGTGCATGTACAAACTCGAATTTTGCATCTCAGTATGGTTTAAACGGATATATCGCGCCTATCTGTGACTACGATGCACTGTCTATAAGTAAAAGCATAGCAGATTCTATGAACTTAAATGTACATGTAGGCAATTTGTATTCGTCTGATACATTTTATGATGATACAAACATGGCGTATTCTTGGGATAAAATTGGCTGTTTAGCAGTAGAGATGGAGTCTGCTGCATTATATCTGACAGCTCAGAGATTAGGTATGAGAGCGCTGACAATCTGCACTATTTCTGATTTAGTCTACCCACCGTTTGATTCACTCTCTGCAACTGACAGAGAACAAACCTTTACCCAGATGATGAAATTAGCTTTAGATACTGCAGTAAAACTTGAAAATCTGCCAATAATAACACCAAAAGATTAACAAAGGTGATTATATGTCAAAGCGAGTATTTCTTATTGTATTAGATAGCCTTGGTATTGGTGAAATGCCTGATGCTGATGCTTTCGGTGACAAGGGCGCTAATACTTTAAAATCAATTTCAACTTCACAGTATTTTAATATAAACACACTTAAAAAGCTCGGATTATTCAACATTGATAATATTGATATTCCGTTTTATACAGATACACCACTTGCAGCCTATGGCAGATTAGCTGAACTGTCAAAAGGTAAAGACACTACTATAGGTCATTGGGAGATAAGCGGTATAATTTCAAACGAGCCTCTTCCAACATATCCTGATGGTTTTCCTGATGAAATTATCAGCGAGTTTACTAGACAAACAAGCAGAGGCGTTCTATGTAATAAACCATATTCAGGCACTGATGTTATCAGAGATTACGGAGAAGAACATCTAAAAACAGGTGACCTAATTGTATACACATCTGCAGACAGCGTATTTCAGATTGCTGCCCATGAAGATATAGTGCCTGTTGAAACCTTGTACGAGTACTGCAAAATCGCACGTAAAATACTCACAGGTAAACATTCTGTCGGTCGAGTTATAGCCAGACCATTTATAGGTGAAAATGGTAACTTTACCCGCACTTCTAGACGTCATGACTTTTCTTTAGAACCGCCTTGTAATACAATGCTTGATTATATCAGCAAAGCAGGGTTAGATACCATAGCTGTAGGCAAGATTTATGATATATTCGCAGGCCGTGGCATAACTGAGCATGTCTATACCAAAGACAATTCTGATGGTATGAGTAAAACGCTAAATTATCTATCAAAGGATTTCAACGGTTTATGCTTTATTAATCTTGTGGATTATGATATGCTTTACGGGCATCGTAATGATGTAGACGGTTACGCAAAAGCATTGACGGAATTTGATGAAAAATTACCATTTATTTTGGAAAAAATGAAAGAGGAAGACATTTTGATGATTACGGCAGATCATGGCTGTGATC
>JAUMXP010000121.1 GCA_030529125.1 Eubacteriales bacterium
ATACCCTTCTACAAACAGCTTATATAGTTGCTCATATGTGAGTTTATTCATTACTTATTCCCCTTACCTTCATTTACTAGCAATGCAACGCTCTCCACATGGGTCGTAGCAACGAAAATGATGTCACCTATCCCCTGCCGGTGCTTGGAGTAAGGTCGAATGTGTATATATCGTTACCAATCAAGTTGCAAATAGTACGGCTGATCTACTCCATTTTCAAGGCTGTCGCACATGATATAACGAACCCTCATATTCTCTTCGTCATAAGCGAATATGTAATAGGTATAGTTATTATCAACAGGTTCAAAAGGCGGAGAGCCGTAATAATACCAAAACAAGCAATTATATGCACCCTTTTTAACTTCTACATACGGAACATTACTGTTATCTTCCCATTCCTGATACAATGCCTTGACGCGTTTCACTTCTTCCGAAAATTTATCTTTTTCAAGCGGCCATTCCGCATAGATATCATAAGTATAATCCACCGCAGGGAGGTAACGATAGTAGTATTTGACATCATTATTGATGGTAGAGTATGTACCATCCGGGTTGATAATATCTTTTTTCGGATAAACATACCATGTCGGAAACAGCGCTTGAAACTTATCAGATCTATTCGCCAAACATTCGCTGTCGAATTTTCGATAATTGTAGATATCTGTCGTCTCAGAGTGTCCCGTAATTCCAAAAGAGAAAACAAAGCTGAACGGTAATGCAATAATACACAAAACCGACATCACAATTTGAAATCCTCTCTTACCGTTTTTTGATTTGATAAAATACAGAAGCAGGACGATTATAGTTGGAATAAAAGTAAGAAGCACAAAGATTACATTTTCAAAACAGAAAGTAGGATAAACATAGTATCTGTTATGACCGAAAGTAAACCAAAACGGTAAAACAGCAATAATAAGCGAGAGGATGAATTTTATTATATGAAGTATCTGTCTGAAATAATACTTTGATCCGATATCGTTCGGCAGTTCCATATTCGTGACCGGCTCACTAAGCGCAAGTGATAACTGTTCAAGCGTATAGTCTCGATTATCCAATGTATTTAAAACCGACAACAGTTTATTCTCAGACTGGATATGCGCTTCTTTCTGCTCTCTCAATCTTTTAATGATCAGTTTACTTTCAGATGGATTATCTTTGATCGTCTTGATATCAGAAAGTGAAAAGCCAAATCTCCGAAGAACAGAAATGTCTTTAAGTGTTTTTACATCCTGTTCCGAAAAGTCATAGAATCTCCTACCAAGATAGTTTTCGGTATAATAAGGAGAAATCAATTGTTCATCAATATAATACCGAATCGTTCTTGCGGTCAATCCTGTCTGAGTGCATACTTCTTTGATTTTCATTTTATCACCGCCTTATAAGCGTGATTATACATTGTGACGTTGGGTAACAGTCAATCTTTTTATAAAAAAACGACATCTTTTTCTAACACAACCTCATGCCACATGCTAATAGATGAAAGCGCTTGTTATTTACAACAAGGACGCAACTATACACCTCATCCGACCGATTCGCAAGCGAATCGCCCACCTTCCCCTCAAGGGGAAGGCTTTTTTGACATCATTACAACGCTCTCCACATGAGCTGTGCGCGGGAATAAATCTACTGGTGTTATTTCTTTTACGGAATAATTAAGCTCTTCGAAAAGCTTTAAGTCACGAGCTAAAGTCGCAGGGTCACAAGACACATAAACTACACGCTCAGGCTTCATCTGCACTATTGTGTGGATAAGTTCTTCTGTCAAACCCTTGCGTGGTGGATCAACTACAACAACATCAGGCTTTATACCCTCTTTCTTGAGTTTATCAGCAGCCACAGTTGCATCACCACAAATAAATGATGCGTTGTTTATATTATTATTATCTGCGTTTTTCTTTGCGTTTTCTATCGCTTTGTCTATAATTTCAACACCTATGAGTTCTTTGCAATCTTTAGCCATAGAAAGCCCTATCGTACCTGTACCACAGTAAAGGTCGATCAGAACCTCATCGCCTGTGAGCTGAGCATACTCTCTCGCTTTTTCATACAGACGCTGAGCCTGCACTCTATTAACCTGATAAAACGCAAGCGGTGACAGTTCAAACTTCAAGTCGCAAAGTATATCAGTTATACTCTCTTTGCCGTAAACAACAATGTTTTTCTCGCCTAAGATAACATTGGTTTTTGCTGTATTGACGTTAATCACCGCACTTTTCACCTGCGGAAATTCTTCTTTAATAGAACTAAAAAACTCATCCTGATGGTCAAAGCTCTTGCCGTTAACAACTACGCAGAGCATAACTTCGCCAGTGCTCTCACCAATTCTCAAGTAGAGATGTCTGATTTTGCCACTGTGGTTTTCTTCATCATACACAAGATACGGATACTTTGACAAAAAGTCTTTGAACATAGCACTAAGTTGAGTGAAAATCAGGGGTGATAAAAGACAGTCATCGCATGGAGCAATTCTGTGGCTATGGCGCGAATAAAAACCAAGCTCCACCTCGCCATTTTTGTTAAGTGAAACTGGTATCTGCGCTTTATTTCTGTAGCGATCAGTGCGATCATCTGCACCGATGATTTCCTTAACCTTGCCCCCGTCTACTTTGCCTATTATGACTACTGCGTCATACACCTTTTTCTGTTTAACTCTAAGCTCTGCACTGTAATGCAAGTGTCTGTACACACAGCCACCACAGCGCGTAGAAACAGGACAAACAGGGTCTACTCTGTCAGCAGATGGTGTTATGATATTCTCAATTTTGCCAAAGCTCAGGTTCTTCTTGACTTTTAATATCCTGACATCACATACATCGTTCAAGGCAGTATCAGGCACAAAAACAACAGTGCCATCATCAGCTCTGCCGACACCGCTACCATCAGAGGTCATATCTACTATTTGTAATCTGATTATGTCGTTTTTCTTCACGTTTTCAATCCTCAAACTATTATTTCTACTAAAAATTATACAGTAACAAAAGAGTTTATTTTTCTATATTATAAAAAAGTAGTAACAAAATTGAAATAGATATTTATTTTTTATATATTACACATTATAATACTTATGTATTGTATTGTTTAAAGGAGCAAGATTATGAATTACGACAAATTGCTTGATAATATTAAGAAGATACACTTCATCGGCATTGGCGGTTCAGGTATGTGTCCGCTGGCTGAAATTTTACATAGCGAGGGTTTTGAGCTTACAGGCTCTGACTGTAACGAAAGCGACACTCTCGAACGCATTAAAAGTTACTCTATCCCAGTATTTATGGGACACAATGAATCAAACATCACTGACCAAGAATTAGTAGTCTACACTGCGGCTGTCAAGATGGATAACCCAGAGCTTTTAGAAGCTAAGAAAAAGGGTATTCCGTGCATTGAGCGTTCTATTATGCTCGGCATAGTCACACGCAGATACAACCGCTCTATCGCAGTATCAGGTACACACGGCAAGACTTCAACCACAGCTATGCTGTCACAGATTCTTATCGGCTCAGGTTTTGACCCATCTGCTATCATCGGCGGCAAGCTTCCGTTTATAGGTGGCAACTCATACGTAGGTCAAAGCGACATCATCGTATGCGAAGCATGCGAATATGTGGACACGTTCTTAGAGCTTAATCCATATATCTCTATCATTCTGAACGTTGATGCCGACCATCTCGACTACTTCAAAGACCTTGACCATATAAAGCAATCTTTCAACAAGTTTGCAAAACAGACAACAGGTGCACTTGTTATCAACGGCGACGATGAAAACACACTCGATGCTGTTAAAGACGTAGACCTCCCTAAAGTCACATTCGGTTTCAAAGACACTAACGATTACTATATTGCTAACCTCAAGACAAACGGCGCTTTCTCTACTTTTGACTATATGAGCAAAGGCGAAAAGCTCTGTGAAATCGAGCTTGTAGTTCCGGGTACTCACAATATCTACAATGCGCTAGCGGCAGCTGCTACTGCGTCATACTTAGGCGCTACACCTGCTGAGATATCAGAAAATCTACACAAATTTACAGGCGTTCACAGACGTTTTGAGATTTTAGGCAAGCCACAGGGCATCACAGTTGCTGATGACTTCGCTCACCATCCTACTGAGCTTACTACTACTCTGAGCGCTGCGATGAACATGGGCTTCAACAAAGTCTGGGCTGTGTTCCAACCTCACACTTTCTCTCGTACAGCTATGTTGCTTGATGATTTTGCCAAAGCGCTTTCTATCCCTGATCAGGCTATCATCTCAGAGATTCTCCCTGTCAGAGAAACCAACACATATAACATCTACAACACCGATTTAGGCAACAAAATCGACGGTGCGGTATGTATCGATACTTTCGAAGACATTACAAAGTATATCTGCGAAAACGCTAAAGATGGTGATTTAGTACTCACTATGGGTGGCGGTAACGTATACATGTGTGCTAATATGATTTTAAAAGCACTTACAGTAGAAGAATAAGAAGAATAATAATAATTTGCATAAAAATAAAGGCAGTTCGTAACGAACTGCCTTTTTGTTTACATGTTAACTTTTATGCGAAAGGATCAAACACGTTATCATCATGCTGCTTAATCACAGCATCTTCAGGTACGTATTCTGACAATGCAACTTCTACAGCAGCCTGTCTGCCGTTGCGTTCTATAACGATCTCAACTTTATCGCCCACAGCCTTGCCCTCTATAGCGGCTTCAACGTCAGCCGCGCAGGTGATCTCCTTTTTGTCAACAGACACAATTCGGTCACCTTGTCTGATGCCTGCTTTCTGAGCAGCAGAATCGTACTCTACCGAATAAACGTAGCAACCTTCTTCTTCGTTGCCATAGTAATACATAGAGTACAGTGAGTTGCTAAGGTCGATAAGCGACATACCAATAGTCACTCTGCCACGTACATAGCCTGATTCTTTGAGATCATCGATAATATCCACAACATCGTTTATAGGGATAGCAAAGCCTAAACCCTCTATTTCTT
>JAUMXP010000122.1 GCA_030529125.1 Eubacteriales bacterium
CTGTCTATGTTCACTCAGGGCAAGACAGTAGATTTTGTCACAGTGCTTGAAACACTGAAAACAGATAAGGCGTTTGACGAAGCAACAGGCAAGACATATCTGATGCAACTCGCTGAGAGCTGTCCGTCTATTTCAAATATCGAGATTTACGCTCAGTTTGTCAGAGATAAGTACGACGTTAGAATGCTTATCACTGCATCAAGAGATATTATCGAAGAAGCATCTGACGGCGAGAGTGAGCCGTCAATGCTCATCGATTCTGCCGAGCAGAAGATTTTTGACATACGCAGGGGTAAGAATGTTCAGGGGCTTCAGCGTATAGACGAGGTGCTTATACAGACTTTTGACAGACTCGACCTGCTTAACAAAGCTGACGAAGCTGTCAAACCTATGTCTACAGGTATTGGAGATCTTGACCGCGTTATTACAGGACTTAACCGTTCTGACCTTATTCTGCTTGCTGCTCGTCCTGGTATGGGTAAGACAAGCTTTGCACTTAATATTGCTAAACACGTTTCCTGTGTGTCTAAAAAGACAGTTGCATTTTTCTCGCTCGAAATGACTAAGGAACAGCTTGCTTCACGTCTTCTTTCTTCAGAAGCGCTTGTAGGCGGTACTAAGCTTAGAACCGGTAAGCTTTCCGAAGAAGAATGGCAACGCTTAATTGCAGCAGGTGATGTACTTAATAAAGCTAACATCTATCTTGATGATACACCGGGTATTACCGTACCTGAAATGAAAGCTAAGTTGCGCAGACTCAAGGATGTTGACCTTGTTGTAATCGACTACTTACAGCTTATGTCTTCAGGTGGCAGAAGATCTGACAACCGTGTGCAGGAGATTTCTGAGATCACACGTAATCTGAAGATTCTTGCTAAAGAAATCAATGTTCCTGTTATCTGTCTTTCACAGCTTTCCCGTGCGAGTGAACAGCGTACTGACCATAAACCACAGCTTAGTGACCTCAGAGATTCAGGTTCTATCGAGCAGGATGCTGATATCGTACTCTTCCTTTATCGTGAGGGCTACTACGACAAAGACAAAGGCGAGAATGCAGCTACAGCGGTTGATCAGAACAGCGGTGAATGTCTGGTTGCTAAGAACCGTCACGGCGAAACCTCGTCAGTAAAGCTACACTGGCAGGGTGAGTTTATGCGATTCACCAGCGTGGAGGCTCGTCGTGAAGGCTAAAATGCAAAAAGCTATTCTTGACCACTCTATGATTAACGACGGCGATAGTATTGTCGTTGCGTTGTCAGGTGGTGCAGATTCAGTTGCGTTATTGCACGCGCTTAATTCTGTAAAAGAAAAATATAATATAAGACTCTATGCTTGTCATCTCAACCATATGATCAGAGGAGAAGAAGCAGACAGCGATGAACTATTTGCTAAGAAATTATGTGATAGTTTGTCTGTACAGTTGTTTGTAAAACACGTAGATGTTCCAAAACTAGCTCAAGAGCAGAAAATCAGTCTGGAGCTGTGCGGACGAAATGTCCGTTATGAGTTCTTTAGTGAGCTTTCTGATAAATTAGGCGCTAAGGTTGCTACTGCTCACACAGCATCTGATAATACTGAAACTGTACTGTACAATATCTCACGCGGAACGTCACTAAACGGACTATGTGGGATTAAACCTGTGCGAGACTATATTATCCGTCCACTGATTTATTCATCAAGGGAAGAGATAGAGAGCTACTGTAGCGAAAACGCGCTTTGCTTTGTCACTGACAGCACTAACTTAACAGATGATTACACCAGAAATAATATTAGACACAACTGTGTCCCTGTTTTGAAACAGGTTAATCAGGATTTGTTTTCTACTGTTTCGCGTATGTGCAGTAACTTAAGAGATGTTAAAGAGTTTTTAGATAAAATTTCTGAAAAAGAATTAAAAAACTGCAAAACAGAAAATGGCTATTCATGTGAAAAGCTGCTTTCGCTTGAGAGTGCAGTGCTTTCTAATGCACTTTTTATGATTCTCAAAGACTCAGGTGTTGACGCTACATATCGTCATATCGATATGATTGTTGATGAACTTAGTTTGGGCGGTTGTGTTGACTTGCCGTCTAACAAACGCGCGGTATGTAAACAAGGTGTATTAAGAATCATTGATGTAGATGATACTGTTGAGCCTTTTGAAATGAAGTTTAAGAACTTCAAGTTTGTGGAACAAATTTCTTATAAAGAAATTAAAAATATTAACAAAAATTTATTAAATGATTGTATCAGCTGTGATATAATCACAGACGAAACAGTAGTGCGTAACAGAAGAGAAGGAGATACGTTCAGCCTTTGTGGCAGAAACGTTACTAAGTCTCTAAAAAAGCTGTTGAATGAGCTGAAAGTTCCGTCTGAAAAACGTTCAACACTTCTGCTTGTTGCTAACGGTAGTACCGTGCTGTGGTTAGAAGGTGTTGGTGTATCAAAAGACGGCATAAAAAACGGATATACAAATGGTGCTTATAGGATTTTGGGGGTAAAAAATGATTAAGGATGTAGAGAGAATTCTCATTTCTGAGCGGCAGATTCAAGAAGCAGTCACTCGTATAGCTAAACAAATCGAAGAAGATTACGAAGGTAAAGAGGTTATGTTTGTTGGTCTGCTCAAGGGTAGTATTGCTTTTATGGCTGACCTGATTAAAGCGTACACAAAGACCTGTACAATCGACTTTATGGCTGTGTCTAGTTACGGTGCAGGGACTGAAAGCTCAGGCAGAGTTAATATCGTTAAGGATTTGTCTGTTCCTATTAACGGCAAAGACATTGTAATCGTTGAAGATATTATTGACTCAGGCAATACTCTGTCATTTATCAAAGCATACTTTGCGGCTAAAAACGCTAATTCAGTTAAAATTTGTACTCTGCTTAATAAACCTGATCGCAGAGTCGTAGATATAGATGTTGATTACATAGGTTACGATATTCCTGATGAATTTGTTATCGGATATGGCCTTGATTACAACGAACACTACAGAAATCTCCCGTATGTCGGAGTTTTAGATCGCAGCGTATATTCATAATATCTGCGAAATTATCAATACTAATGTAAGGAGTGAATGGTATTGGACAAGAAAAATCCAAACAAAGTTAAGAGCCTGCTTGTATTTTTAGGTATTCCGATTGTGATTATGCTGGTTGCAGGTTGGTTCTTCTCTAATAATTCTGTAGACAAACCTATATATTCTGAGATAGTTGACTATTTTGAGAATCAAGAGGTAACAGCATACACTATGGATGCTGACTCAGGTGTGCTCACACTTGTGCTCGAAGATGGCACAGAAGTTGAGCATAAGCTCATGGTATGGGATGACTTCCACGAGGAAGTAAAGGACGACATCGAAGCTTACAACAAAGCAAATCCTAAAAAGCAGATGAAAGAAGACTTAGTTGCTGCGAGCAGTTCTTTCTGGATCGACCTTATCCCGACTGTATTGCTTATTGTTGCTTTTGCTGCTTTCTGGATTTTCATTATGCGCCGTATGGGCGGTGGCGGAATGGGTTCAAAAGAGCTCAATTTCGGCAAAGCTAAGTTCAAGAACAGCGCAGACGAAAAGAAAAAGACAACTTTTGACGATGTAGCAGGTGCTGACGAAGAGAAAGAGGAGCTTGAAGAAATCGTTGAGTTCTTAAAATCACCTAAAAAGTACGATGCGCTTGGTGCACGTATTCCAAAGGGCGTATTGCTTGTAGGCCCTCCGGGTACAGGTAAAACTCTGCTCGCTAAGGCAGTAGCAGGTGAAGCTGGTGTTCCGTTCTTCTCAATTTCAGGTTCTGACTTTGTTGAGATGTTTGTCGGTGTTGGTGCTTCACGTGTGCGTGACCTTTTCGAAACAGCTAAGAAGAATTCACCTTGTATCGTATTTATCGACGAAATCGACGCAGTAGGTCGTCAGCGTGGTACAGGTTTAGGCGGCGGCCACGATGAGCGTGAGCAGACCCTTAACCAGTTACTCGTTGAGATGGACGGATTCGGTGCTAACGAAGGCGTTATTATGATTGCTGCAACTAACCGTCCTGATATATTGGACCCTGCACTTTTACGTCCAGGTCGTTTTGACCGTCAGGTTATGGTTGGTTATCCTGACATCAATGGTCGTGAAGCTATTCTCCGCGTACACTCACGTGAGAAGCCGCTCGCTCCTGATGTAAACTTAAAAACTATCGCTAAAACAACAGCAGGTTTTACTGGTGCTGACCTTTCTAACCTCTTAAACGAGGCAGCTTTGCTTTCAGCCAGAAAGAATAAGAAAGCTATCACTATGGCAGAAATCGAAGAAGCAACAATCAAGGTTGTTGTTGGTACTGAGAAGAAGAGCCGTGTTATGTCTGACCACGAGAAGAAGCTCACAGCTTATCACGAAGCAGGTCATGCTATCACATTCCACGCTTGCGAGACTCAGGACCCTGTACACCAGATTTCTATTATTCCACGCGGTATGGCAGGTGGCTATACAATGCCACTTCCTACTGAGGATAGATCTTATCGCTCTAAGAGCGAGATGCTCGAGGATATTATTGTTTGTCTTGGTGGTCGTGTTGCTGAAGACCTTGTTATGGGCGATATCTCAACCGGTGCTTCGAACGATATCGAAAAGCTCACAAAAACTGCACGTAACATGGTTATCAAGTATGGTATGTCAAGCAGCTTAGGTCCAATCAACTATGGTTCAGGTTCTACGGAAGTGTTTATCGGTAGAGATATGGGTCAGGTTAAGGACTACTCTAATGAAACAGCGGCTAAGATTGACGAAGAAGTACACGCTATCATTGCTGATGCTTACAAGAAAACTGAGAATATCTTAAACGCTAATATGGATAAACTCCACGAAGTTGCTGCATACCTCATCAAACACGAGAAGATGAGTGGCGAGACATTCGAACAGATTATGAATGGCACTTATGTAGAAGAAGCAGAAGAAGCAACAGTAGAAGTTGCAACAGATAATAATTCTATAGAAGAATAATAATGTGGC
>JAUMXP010000009.1 GCA_030529125.1 Eubacteriales bacterium
ATATCATGATAGCTGTATCCGGCGCGAAGCAGACCATTGACACAGCGTCTGCGACCTTTCTCATCAATAAGGCACTTAGCGTACTTTTTATCAATAATCGCTTTGATGTTTTCGATAGTGTCGCAGTCAAATTCATCGACAGTATCTTTTGCTAATTCTCTGTCAATGCCTTTTTCAATAAGCTTTCTGATAGCAGCACTAGGGGAGAGATGCTTGATAAAAAGCAAGTCGTGTGCGTAGCGCTTTGCGTACTTTTCGTCATTGATAAGTCCGAGCTCTTCGAGTCTATCAGCAGCTTTCTGTGCTGCTTCAACGCTGCTGTCTTTAGCAACTTTCTGTATAAGCTCGTGCTTAGAATGATCGCGAAAGGATATCAGCCACATGGCCTTATCTTTAGCTCGTTTGTAGTTAGAATTCTGTACTAGCTCATGCAGCTTTTCGTCTGTTATTTCATCCATGACGTCAATTCGCATTGAAAGAATAGTTTCTGTGTCTACTTTAAATGCGAATTCTCCGTCTATATATAGCGCTGACAGCCCTTTTTTCTTGGGCTCAATAGCAGTAATAATCATTAGTCTTCAACTAAAATATCAATGTTTGATTTAGAAGCTTTAGTTGTAGTTTTTGCTTCAGCTTTAGCAGCAGGAGCAACCACAGCAGTCTTAGCTGGCTTCTTGGCTCTAGTACTTAGCTTGTCAATATTCTGCCATAAGAGAGTCTCGATTTCCTGTCTGAGTTCATCGTTGTTCTCGAGTAACTCTTTTACGTTATCGCGACCCTGGCCAAGTCTTGTGTCGCCAAAGTTGAACCAAGCACCTGATTTCTGAACGATATCTGCTTTAACTGCGAGGTCGAGGAGTTCGCCTGTGCGGGAGATACCCTTACCGTACATGATGTCAAATTCAGCCTCTTTGAATGGAGGAGCGATCTTATTCTTAACTACCTTAGCACGTGTACGTGAACCAATCATCTCACCGTTTTGCTTAAGTGTTTCAACTCTTCTGATGTCGATACGTACAGATGAGTAGAACTTCAGTGCTCTACCGCCAGGAGTAACCTCTGGGTTACCGTATACAATACCAACCTTTTCTCTAAGCTGGTTGATGAAGATAGCTACGCAGTTTGATTTAGAGATAGCACCTGCGAGCTTTCTTAAAGCCTGTGACATAAGTCTAGCCTGAAGACCAACGTGTGAGTCACCCATTTCGCCTTCGATTTCAGCCTTTGGAACTAAAGCCGCAACTGAGTCGATAACAATAACGTCGATAGCACCTGAACGGATAAGTGCTTCAGCGATTTCAAGCGCATCTTCACCGGTGTCAGGCTGAGAAACGAGCAGTGAGTCAACGTCTACACCGAGAGCCTGTGCGTAAACAGGGTCTAAAGCGTGTTCGACATCGATGAATGCAACGTTGCCGCCATCTTTCTGACCTTCAGCAATACAATGCAGTGAAAGTGTAGTTTTACCTGAACTTTCAGGTCCGTATATTTCAATGATTCTGCCACGTGGCAAACCGCCGATACCTAAGGCAATATCCAGTGACAGTGAACCGGTAGATACATGACCAACGTTGAGTGCAGAATCTTGACCCAGACGCATAACAGCACCTTTACCAAACTGTTTTTCAATCTGACCTAAAGCGGTCTCCAAAGCTTTATTCTTATCAATAGCCATACTTATGTCTCCTTTTGGGCACAGCCCTATATAATACGGTAGTCAGTATACCATATAAATATCCAAATTTCAACAAAAATTCGAAAATATGTTCTAATCGTAACATCGAGTTACGAATTGTAAATAGCGGTCACAGCACGTATAGTTGAGCCTAAGTCGTAGTAAGCTTTTATATCAGAAAAACCGTGATTTGTTAGTATATCACAGATGTATTCAAACTGTCCTTCGCCGATTTCAAAAGCGATGATACCGCCGATTTTGAGCTTTCTGCTCCATGTGTCTACAATACCGCGATAAAAGTCGTAGCCGTCTACTCCGCCGTCTAAAGCCATCTTTGGTTCGAACTGCACTTCACGTTGCAAGACTGCAATTTCGTCTGACTTAATATATGGGGGATTAGACACTACAAGGTCAAAGAAGCTGTCTTCAAAACTGTCTGCGCAATCATATAAATCAGCGTGAATGGTGTTAACGTCAGCATTATTTATATCACAGTTTTCTTTGAGAAAGATGTATGCAACATTGCTTTTTTCGACAGCATAGACTTCGCTATTATTAAGCTCTTTTTGTAGAGTTACAGCGATTATACCCGAGCCTGAGCACAGGTCAATAACCTTGAGCTCCTTCTTATCAGATAATAAATCGACGCACGCTCTGACCAAAACTTCAGTGTCATCTCTAGGAATGAGCACTCCATCTGCAACGTTGAACCGTCTGGAGAAAAACTCCCAGTATCCGATGATGTACTGAATAGGCTCTCCGGTAATCCTTCGGTCAGCAAGTTTTGTTATTGTATCAAAGTCACTGTCGCTTACAGCTTTATCTCCATAGATAGTTATGTCAGCACGACTGATGTTCAGTACATGCTGCATTATGGTTATAGCGTCATAATTTGCATCGTCTATATCAGCGCTCGAGAGCTTTTGTTTAATAAAACTGAATGTTTCTCTTATGTTCATCAGGATTTTTTGATAATATCAGAGCCGTCGTCAGGGATGACAGGAGTCATAGCCTCAATAGCTACTTCAATCATTTTTTCATCAGGCTCTTTTGTTGTGATTCTCTGAGCCCACATACCAGGAGCTGCGAGCATACGGGTAAACCAGTTATCGTGCTTACCACACAGTTTGATAACTTCGTAGCCAAGACCTACCATCAGTGGAAGTAAGAGAATCTTAAATATCGGGCGTAATACACCGATGTTAGCCGGAATGAAAAGTCCGAGTACAATACCGAGTAAAAGTGTAACAACAAGGAAACTTGTGCCGCATCTTGGGTGGAATCTCTTCTGCTTTTTGATGTTTTCTACGTTTAGCTCCAAGCCTGCTTCATAGCAGAAGATAGTTTTGTGCTCAGCACCATGGTACATGAACACACGCTTCATTTCCTGCATACGTGAGCACAGAATGATGTATGTCAGAAACAGAACAATTTTCAGTACACCTTCAAATGCTGATTTAGCAAAAGAAGCCCACACAAGATCTTTACTCAGGATGTCAAAACTCCAGAATTCTTTTATGAGATATGCTATACCGTCATAGATAAGACTTGGTAAAAAGAAGAACAGACCAATCGCGAGTGCAACGCCTAAAATAGTCGCAATAACCATGATAACCTTCATCAGGTTATCGCCGAATTTGTCTGTGAGCCATTTTTCAAACTTTGATGGTTCTTCTTCTTCAATTTCTCCAGCTTCGAGTGCTTTGTCAGCAGAGATAGCGAGTGCCTTGTAGCTTAGTCTCATTGAGTCTATAATGCCCACAAAACCTCTGATAAAAGGGAGTCTGAAGAACTTGCCTTTTGAAGAGATAGACTTAAATGTCAGGTCTTCTGTGTGTATTTCATTTTCACCGGTGCGAACAGCTACTGTAGTGCGCTTAGGACCGCGCATCATAATACCTTCGATAAGCGCTGAGCCACCGATAGATGTAATTTTGCATTGGTTAGATTTTGCCATAGTTTATTCCTTCGTTATATCGTTAATTTGAGCAGGAAGAGACGATTGTGCGTCCTCGTCCTGGTTAGCATATATCGGCAGACCGATAGTAACAGTAGTGCCGACTTCTAAACTTGAGTCGATTTCGAGAGTACCGTTGTGGAGCTTGATAATCTCGTCAGCAACAGCAAGTCCGATACCTGAGCCGTTAACTTTTTGGTTAGCTTTGTAGAATTTATCTTTGATTTTCGGAATATCTTCAGTAGCTATACCGCAGCCGTTGTCAGCAACGATAATCTTAATCATATTCTCTTTGAAATCCTGATAAACCTGCACACCTACCATACCACTCTCAGGTGTGTATTTCAGAGCGTTATCAATAATGTTGATAAACACCTGCTTGAGTCTGTTGCGGTCACCGTAAACCGGAGGCATGATTTCCGGATCATCGTACAGCAGATGTTTACCTTCTGATAAAGCACGTTCTTTGAACATATATACCGCTTCGTCAACCTCAGCGAGTATATCGATTTTTTGCATTTGCATAGTGAGTCGACCACTCTGAAGCTTAGAGAAGTCGAGCAGTTCTTCAACAATTCCTGTAAGTCGTGAGCTTTCTTTGACGATAACAGACATACCTTTTTCCAGAGTGACGCGGTCAGGCACGCCGTACTGCATAGTCTCAGCCCAACCTTTGATAGCAGTGAGCGGAGTACGCAGCTCATGTGATACACGAGAGATAAAGTCGTTTTTGAGCTTTTCTGATGCGTCAAGCTCCTTAGCCATGTCGTTGATAGAGTCGCATAGCTCACCGATTTCGTCATCGTACATCTTGTCGAGTTTAGCGTCAAAGTCACCTTGCGCTATTCGTTTTGCGGTAGCGCTCATTTCGCGGACAGGCTTGACAATAGAGCGGATAAAATATCTGCTGGAGAAAGCAACGCACGCGATAATGATAAGACCGATGAAGATAGCAACGAGTGTAACTACAAGTGTGTATAGGTCAGCTTTCCTCAGCGATACAACATAACGCACAGCACCGACAGAAGTACCGTTAGAGTTTCTGATAATGTGAGTAGCCGCCATAACGTCTTCGCCGGAACTCAATTCGCCTGTCCATTGGGCGAAGCTAGATTCAGATTCAAGCGCATCTTCGTAGTCAGGCATAGAAACACCTTCGTCAGGCTCAAAGCCTGTCGATGTAACGATAACACGGCCGCTGGCGTTTATTACCATGAGCTCCATGTTCTCTTTGTACAGAAAGTCCTCGACATATTTGGATGCGGTGTTCTGGAAATCAAGCGTGCTTTCACACTTATATCCCGGAAAAACAGCAGACAACTCGCTGTTGCGGTTTAAAATAGACTGCTCGATTGAAGAGTAGCAAAGGGACTGTACTGAAATGCCCAAGCCTATTACGAGCAAAGTTATAACAGCGATAATCATACCAAAGGTGTTGATTATCCATCGTTTAGTAATACCCTTGAACATTTTGTCCCTCCTCTCTTAAAAGATATCAAAATGCAAAAGGCAGTTATTATATAAGTTTATTGAATTATCAGGTATCCCACTTGTAGCCAAGACCCCATACAGTAACGATGTATTTAGGGTTTGATGGTTCGTCTTCAACCTTCATTCTCAGTCTTCTGATGTTTACGTCAACGATTTTTTCTTCGCCGACATAAGCCTCACCCCAAACGTGGTTTAATATATCTGTTCTATCAAGAGCAACACCAGGGTTTGAGAAGAAGTATTCCATAATCTGGAATTCTACCTGAGTGAGTTCAATCATTTTGCCGTTTTTCATAAGAGCACGGTTTCTGAGATTGAGTGTGAATATACCCGATTTAAGTTCTTCTTTAAAGTTGTTTTCAGCTCTCTGTTCAGCCAGAGCAACTCTACGATAAAGTGCATCAACACGAGCTGTGAGCTCAGATGGTGAGAATGGTTTTGTGATATAGTCATCAGCACCAAGCATAAGACCTGTGACCTTATCCATTTCCTGAGTTCTTGCAGAAAGCATAATGATACCAATCCCTGAGTTCTTATTTCTCAGTTCCTTGCATACCTGCAAGCCGTCGATACCAGGCATCATAATGTCAAGGATTGCAACGTCAAAATCTCCGCCACTTTCCTCATACTTTTGCAGAGCCATCTCTCCACAGTCGGCTTCTACAACTTCGTAGCCTGCACGTCTGAGATTGATAACCACGAAATCGCGGATAGCAGCCTCATCTTCGCAAACAAGAATTTTTTTCATAACTAAAACCTCCATTTGTGTTATTGATTAACAAGCTTGAAAATCGAGCTGATTTCCTTGCCCGAAACAGACAGGTAACTATCGTTTGTTCCGATAGAATACGCGTAAACAGTAGCACCGGAACGCAAAAATTCGGTGTAGCCTGAATTGTTTTTGTCAAAGCTATCTTCTGAATACGCTTTTATAGAGACGAGAGCATCGGTGATAGTAATAGCATCATCAATGTACTCGATCATATATATGGTAGTTGTACGGTCTTTGCTGTTGTATCTAGCAGTGACCGCATTGTTCCATTTCTCAGGCATAGTGAGCATGTATCCGTCGTTCGGACAGAATATGGAACTCTTTGATGTGTTCAGCGCATAAGTCTCTGTATCGAGATTACACCAGTTTATCTGACGTGATACTGCAGATAAATCCTCATTTTCAGTGTGTTGCATCAGTGAACACAGAGGAATATCTATTAACTCATTGTTGTCATAATCGTAGGAGCATATTTGTGTTGAGCGTCTTGTTGAGTTGTAGCCCGAATATGAGAACAGTGGGTTGATGAGAGCAGGAGAAGCAGGGTCAAAGAAAACAACCTGTGTTGTGTAGTCGCCTGTTGAGCTGACACCGTCTAACACCGCACCGTAAGTACCGTATGCAATCTGGCTGTATGTAGCAGATGCTAGCTGTTTGATATCAGAGTCAAGCTCAACACTACTCAGTTCAACCAGCTCTGAGTTGTTATGTATCATAAGCTGTGCTTTAGCAGCTATATCACCCGAATATAAAGAGATCAGAAGCACATCGTCATTTTTATCAGAAGTGAAGTCGCCGATAACTAAGCTTGAGTATTGATGAGATATATTAAGCTGTGTGATTTTTTTGTTGTATTTGAATATGTTCAAAGTGTTCTGTGACGAAGTGCTTGTGGTGTAACCTACAAGTATCTCGTTGACTTTATCGCCGTCAATGTCAGAAAAATCAATTCTGTCGATGTGTGATGCTGTGAGCAGAATATCATCGATGACTGTATATTCTTCGTTAGCATAGTCTACAAAGAGCAGATGAATGTGGTCGCCATCGTCGTCAGAGTACAGCGCGATAGCTTCCTCTTCGTCGTCTTTGTCGTAGTCGTTGATGATAATTGAGCTACGGTTATTACCGCTTTTCGGATATTTGAGAGTATATTCGCCGGAAGTCTGACTATCAATCAGCTCCTGGATTTCTGCTTTGTTACCTGTTGCGTTAGGAGGACACATAATGTCAGAACCCTGAAAACTCATTACAGAGCAGCCTGACAGAGTAAGCACGAGTATGATAGAAATAAGTGCTACTAGTTTTTTCATTTTGTCCCCTCCTTATCGTGTAGTTTAGAGCTTTTCTGCTACCAGGTACTTTATTTTAATACCCTCGTTTGAGAACATATTTTCATGTTCAGTTCTGATATTATCTTTGACGTCGCTGTTGTGAAGGTCGTATGTGATGTATTTGATATCAAAGTCACTGCCTTTAAAGTACTCAAGACTTTCTTCAAACAACTCATCGTTATCTGTTTTGAAGTTAATGCGCGCATTCTCAGCTAAAAATGTTCTGTATTTATTCAGCTTTGTTGTATAGGTGAGTCTGCGCTTTTTGTGCTTTTCTCTTGGCCATGGATTGCAGAAGTTGATATACATCTGGCTTATATTGTCGTCAGCTGAAACAAGCTCTTCAATATTTTCAACGTTGAACGCAACCAAAGCAATGTTGTTGACTTCTTTGTTATGCTCAGCAAAAAGCTTTTCGATATTGCGTCTGCCAACACCGAGCATATCACTTTTTATGTCGACAGCTATGTAGTTGATGTCAGGATTGCGCAATGCTTTCTGTGCAACAAAGCTGCATTTACCGCAACCGACTTCAAGCTGTATCTCGTTATCATTGTTGAAAAATGTCTGCCATTTCCCAAAATAACTTTTAGGTTCCTTAATAAAATATCGGCACTGGTCCAGTTCAGGCTGTGCCCATTTCTTTTTTCTGATTCTCATATTTAATTACTGTTCGCCTTTTCTTTGCTCATGTAGTGGTCCCAAAAACACAGATTACCACATATAGTTATTTACATTACAACATTATAACAAATTGTTGTTTCTTTTGCAATTGTTTTTTTACATATATAATACAAATTTTTCATTAATTAAACAAAATAGATAATCTTTTGTGATAAAAACGCAAAAACAGCAGTAAAAAAGCGAAAAAACGGAGAAAATGAAACCGCTTTTTCGCTTTAATTACAAGTATATTTTCAGATAAAATTCACAGGATCTGTGAGTGTTTTTGATTTTATGAATTCAACATCAGGGAAATGTTCTTTCAGAATACCACACAGAGGAGAGATAACCACATCTTCTGTGTTGAAATGTCCTGCTTCAACAGCGCATATCTTCTGTTCGTTAGCATATATGAAGAGATGGTGTTTGAGCTCACCTGTTACCAGCGCATCGAAGTCATATTTCTTGTGCAGTAGCAGTGCTTCGCCACCACCGCCCGAGCTGACAGCAACAATCTTGATATTTTTGCCATCTGTGTATCTTACACCTTTACATGAAAGAGCGTTTTTTACATATGTTGCAAATTCATTATCAGACATTTCGTTTTCTAAATTACCGACACATAAAAATTCTTCAGGATAGAGGGTTGTGTCAGTGAGTTTCAGTGCTTTTGCCAGTTGTGCATTAACACCGATATTCTCAGCAATATCAAGGTTAGTGTGCAGGCACAGAGCAGTAAGCTCTGCCTTGATAAGTTTGTACACAATATGGTCTGTCGGGATTTCGCTTAGTGGAGTGAAAATCACAGGATGGTGGCTTATAATCAGCTCACAGCCTGCATTTTTCGCTTCATCAATGACTGCATCTGTAATATCAAGACACAGCATCGCTTTAGATACAGCAGTGCTTGCATCTCCTACTAACAGACCTGAGTTGTCCCATTGAGCCTGTGTAGCTAAAGGAGCAATTTTCTCAGTATATTCAAGTATGTTATTTACCAGTGTCATAGATTACACACACCTTTGATTTTTTCGATAAGCGGGACAAAAGATTTGTCACCTAAAGCACGCTTGCTAAGGTGCGACAGAATATGCTCGATGTACGCCTTTGATTCTTCATCTTCAGGGTTGAGTTTACCAAGATAAAAGAAACTCTCATTTTTATGCTCTTTTGTTCCCGTATATGTAACAAGCATGACCGTGTAGTGTTTGTTATCGCTTTCGCACGCTTTCTGTTCTATGATTTCAAAGCCGTTTTCACACAACCATGAGATAAGAACCTCGCATTTTGTCATAGGCTGTAAAATAAAGTGTTTACCTTTGTTTTTTGCCCATTCACATTCGCTTAAGATTTTTGTGATGAGTTCACCGCCCATGCCCGCGATTACAATATCATCAGCTTCGTTTTCATTCACGTTTTTCAATCCGTCTGAAAGTCTAAGTGTGATTTTATCTGATAGTTCAAAGCGATCTACGTCAGCTTTGCCACTGTTAAGTGGTCCTTCGTTTATATCGCAAGCTAACGCGCTGTTAATAATACCGTTTTTAACAAGCCAGATAGGCAGGTAAGCATGGTCTGTGCCTATGTCAGCTAAAGTGCAGTTTTCTCTGACGAAAGATGCACATAGCAAAAGTCGCTTGTCCAGTGTGAATAGTCGCATTACTGACCGATTGCTTCGTTGATTTTAGCGATAAGTGCATCAGCGTCAGCACCGTGAACCTGACAAGCTTCGCTGATTGTTTCGCCTCTTGCAGCAGGACAACCTAAACAATGCATACCCATCTCAAAGAAAAAAGGAGCAACATCAGGATACATATCGAGCACATCGCCGATGATAGAATTTTTATTTACTTTACTCATAATCATTACCTCCGAAAATATTAATACACAGCTACTATATCATAAAATGGCGAAAAAAACAATAAACTTCTACAAAATGCAGAAGGCACCCGAAACTCGGGTGCCTGTGAGAAAAAAGGATATTAAAATATATCTTAAGATCTTAAGCTTCAGCTTCTTTTTTCTTTGCAAAGCAGTCGCTGCAATAGTAGTCTTTGCCTTCCATTGGTTTAAACGGAATTGTAGCTTCGCCGCCGCACTCTGCGCATACAGTAGTGTGCATCTCGCGTACTGATTTAACAGCATTCTTGCGAGCAACTCTGCAAGCCTTGCAACGCTGTGGTTCATTTACGAAACCTTTTTCTGCATAGAATTCCTGTTCGCCTGCTGTGAATACAAATTCAGCACCACAATCTTTGCAGACCAGAGTCTTGTCTTCGTACATAGTGTAACCTCACTTAGAATAATTATTTCATCCCGTGACGGAGTTGCACCGCCATAATCTCTCGGGACATATTACTGTGATAATTTTTTGCGGATACGACACAGCGCGTTGTCGACAGCTTTTTCGCTGATAGAAAGTGCTGTCGCAGATTGCTTGTATGAGTATCCTGACAGGTACAGTCTGAGCACCTTTTTCTCAAGTTCAGACAGAACACCATCGAGTCTATTAAATACGGATTTTATGTAATCCTTGCTTTCAAAAAGTTCCTGAACTGACATAGCGTTAATGTCTTCAATTTCAGAAACATTATCGTCTATAGGGACAATGTTGGATGTTGGGACTTGTCCGCGTTTATTCTGGTGTCTGCTGATAGAACGAAAGCGGTTTTCCACACAGAGCATAGCGTAGTTTTTGAAAGTCATACCACGCTCATTATCAAAAGTTTTACACGCAGACAAAAGACCGATAAGACCTTCCTGCATAAAGTCTGAAAGCTCGTAGCCTTCAGCGCAGTAGCGGTACTTTGAAGCGATAGTGGAGATTAGGTTGAGGTAACGTGCACAGATAGCTTCAAATGCACAGTCACAGCGGTCGCTTTCGCATTTAATCAGTGAAGCGAGAGTAGCGTCATCACAGTGTTCAAAAGAATATGCCGAATACTGCAAA
The DNA here is from genome assembly GCA_030529125.1 of Eubacteriales bacterium. GTDB lineage: Bacteria > Bacillota > Clostridia > Oscillospirales > Acutalibacteraceae > Ruminococcoides. The sequence goes on from JAUMXP010000009.1 coordinate 10,840, forward strand.
AACTGTCCACCTCACAAAACATATATATTTACATTATGATACACTTTTTTTATTAAAAAGTCAATAAAAAATTAGTTTTTATGAACAAAATCGCAAAAAATGATAATTATTATTATGCAAAATATACAAAATACTGTCGTATTATTTTACTTTTAGTCGAAAAGCATCGTGTGGTATAATAAAAAAGACATGATGTTTTGTTTCTGGAGGGTTTGTTTTGGTAGTAAAATGTAATAGTTTAGGGCTGTTTGGAATAGATAGTTTTTGTGTAGAAGTTGAAGCAGATGTCTCAAAAGGAATTCCAGCTTTTGATATTGTAGGTCTGCCTGATGCTTCGGTTAAGGAGAGCAAAGACCGAGTGCGCTCCGCTATGAAAAACTGTGGTTTTGAATTTCCTACAGTAAGAATAATAATTAATCTTGCTCCTGCAGATATTAAAAAAGAAGGTCCTGTGTATGACCTTCCTATATTGGTTTCACTGCTTCAGGCAACCTCGCAGATTAACGCTGATTTGTCCGATTGTGCTTTTGTTGGTGAGCTATCGCTTTCAGGCGAATTAAGACGTATAAACGGTGTTTTACCTATGGCGATTAAAGCGGCACAGTCAGGTATAAAGAAACTCTTTGTTCCATTTGAAAATGCACTTGAGGGAGCAGTAGTAAAGGGGATAGAAGTTTACCCTGTAAAAACTGTTTTTGAGCTTGTGGACCACTTGAGAGGGTTAAGAACTATAGCGCCTACTGTGTATACTCATGATGATAGTGATGATGTATCAAAAGTGCTTGATTTTTGTCAGGTAAAAGGGCAGTATGAAGCAAAACGAGCGCTCGAAATAGCTGCCGCAGGCGGTCATAACGTACTTCTTATAGGACCTCCGGGTTCAGGTAAAAGTATGCTTGCTAAGCGCATGGGTACTATATTGCCGAAAATGACATTTGACGAGATGATTGAAACCACTAAAGTTCATTCTGTTGCAGGTCTTATGCCTGATAAAGCAGGACTGATTTCTTCACGTCCTTTCAGAGCTCCACACCACTCAATCTCTGCGGTAGGTTTATCCGGTGGTGGCACAGTACCTAAACCGGGTGAGATTTCACTGTGTCATAACGGTGTTCTGTTTTTAGACGAATTGCCTGAGTTTTCACGCAGTGCACTCGAAGCTTTGCGCCAGCCTGTAGAAGATTCTACCGTTACTATCAGCAGGGCCATGGGTAGGCTTACTTATCCGTGTTCATTTACTTTGATTGCGGCTATGAATCCTTGTCCGTGCGGTTTTTACAATCACCCTGTACGTCAGTGCACATGTAGCGAAGATAGCGTGCGTAGGTATTTGAGCAGAATCTCAGGACCATTACTGGACAGAATAGATATACATGTCGAAGTTCCGCCTGTTGACTACGATAATCTGACTGTGAAGTCACAGGAAGAAAAGTCAGAGGATATCCGCAAGCGAGTAAATGCAGCACGTGCTATACAGACTGCGCGTTATGAGGGAACTTCTATTAATTGTAACGCAAATCTGGATGCATCTATGTTTGAGAAAGTATGTGTCATTGATGATAGAGCGAATATGCTACTCAAAGCAGCATTCGAGCGCATGGGACTCACAGCCAGAGCGTACGACAGAATATTGAAAGTCGCACGCACTATTGCTGATCTTGATAATAGCGAGATTATTCGTGCATCACACATAACCGAGGCCATACAGTTTAGATCGCTCGACCGCAAGTACTGGGGCAGATAATGTCGAAAACATAGTTCTATTATCGAATTATTTACAAAATAATTACAGAGTAGAATAATAATTATAGAATTTTCCTATTATTTTAATGCGCTTTTACATACAACTTGACTAAAATTTGTTACAAAAGGTAATTTCAGTTGACATTGTTTCATGGTTGTATTATCTTTATATTGGATGATGGTATGGTATGCTTGTCCGTAGTATGCGGATAACTATATGTACCATTATAGTCGGAATTTCCGGCTGATTATTTTTGACTATCAGGCATATATTATATATACAATTTTAGGAAGTGTGCAGATTTTGGAGAAATTTGTAGTTAACGGCGGCAACAAGCTCTTTGGCGAAGTAACCGTCAGCGGTGCGAAAAACGCAGCGGTAGCTATTATCCCTGCAGTTATTTTGTGCGACGAGCCATGCCGTATTGAGAATATACCGAATATCAGTGACGTAACTCTTATAGCAACTATCCTTCAGGACTTGGGTGCTGTTGTTAAGCGTGTCGACAAGTCTACACTTGACATCGACCCTAGACCAATCAACACCTATGTTGCTACTAATGACTCAGTTCGTGGTATGCGTGCGTCATACTATCTGCTGGGTGCGTTGCTTGGACGATTCCACAACGCTAAAGTAGCTTTACCTGGCGGATGCAATTTTGGTGTCAGACCTATTGACCAGCATTTAAAGGGTTTTGCACTTATGGGTGCTAAGAACGAGCTGATTAATGGTGCTATTATTGAATCTACTTCTGACCGTCCGCTTCACGGCGCGAAGATTTATTTTGATACAGTATCTGTCGGTTCTACTATGAACATCATTCTCGCTGCTGTAAAAGCTGAGGGACAGACTATTATTGAGAACGCTGCCAAGGAACCACACATTGTTGACCTTGCTAACTTCTTAAACTCCATGGGTGCTAATATCCGTGGTGCAGGTACTGACGTTATCAAAATCCGCGGTGTTGAATATCTGCGCGGTATCACATATTCTATTATCCCTGACCAGATTGAAGCAGGCACATATATGGCTGCTGCAGCTGCAACAAGAGGCAAGATTACTGTAAGAAATATTACACCTAAGCATCTTGACTCTATTTCTTCTAAGCTCAGAGAAATGGGTGTAGAGGTTGAAGAATACGACGAGGCTGTTGTTGTTGATGCGACATCACGTCCGCTTAACCGCGTTAATATCAAGACAATGCCTCACCCAGGTTTTCCTACTGACTGTCAGCCTCAGTTCGCAGCACTTTTAGCTTCTGTTAACGGTACGTCTATAATAAACGAAAATGTTTGGGATAATCGCTATCAGTATATTGCTGAGCTTGTCAGAATGGGCGCTAAGATTTCTGTAGAGGGTAGGCTTGCTATCATTGAGGGCGGTTCGTACCTCACAGGTGCACCTGTAAAGGCTACTGACCTCAGAGCAGGCGCTGCTATGATTATTGCAGCACTTATCGCAGAGGGTACAACATATATCTCAGGTATCAGTTATATCGAGCGTGGTTATGAGGATGTAATCAACAAGTTCAGGGCACTTGGTGCAGATATCAAGAAGATATACATTCCTGATAACGACGAAGTTGCTACAACAGCTTAATTTAACATTAAACATCAAAGGGTACACAAAGTACCCTTTTGTTATTATATGAGGTTTTTATGGCGAAGATAGTTCCGCTTTTCAGCTCGAGTAGTGGCAACAGCTATTACATCAGCGGCAACAACGAGGGAATACTCGTTGATGCAGGCAGAAACTGCAAACAGCTCGAGCTTGCACTTTTATCAAACGAAATAGATACAAAAACCATCAAAGCGATTTTTGTCACACATGAGCACACAGACCACTGCTCTGCGCTCAGAGTTTTTGCCAAGCGCTACGCTCTGCCGATTTATGCTACACAGGGTACACTTGATGCATTAATCAGGTCAGATAGAGTGGAGGCAAAGGCAGTGCTTAAAGCGATAGAAGACGAAGTTATCGTAGGAGATATGAAGATAAAGAAAATCAACACTTCTCACGATGCTGCTGACAGCTGCGGATACTTCATCACTACAGCCGATAATCGCAAGTGTGCTGTAGTTACTGATACAGGCTATCTGACAAGTGAGTCAAAAGACGCACTGACACGTGCTAATCTGGCTGTTATTGAGTCCAACCACGATATTGAAATGCTGAAAAATGGTCCGTATCCTTACATACTCAAACAGCGTGTTCTGTCAATGACTGGGCACTTATCAAACGTTGATTGTGCTGCGTTTTTGCCATCAATGATAGAAAGCGGCGTTACCAGGTTACTACTTGCGCATTTAAGCAAGGAAAACAATACTCCAAGACTTGCACTCGAAACCGCAAAGGCTGTATTGTCTAATGCAAATATGCAGTGTGATATCGACTACACTGTCGATACCGCTCCTGTTGAAACAAACGGAAAATCAATTGTTTTTTAAGGTTGATAAATATGCTGAATGTAAATATTATTTGTATCGGCTCGCTTAAAGAAAAGTACCTGATTGATGCGGTGAACGAATACAAAAAGCGTCTTACACGTTACTGCAAATTTGAGATAATCGAGCTTTCTGAAGAAAGAATAACCGATCAGGAAACTGATGCCCTGATCGACAAAACAATAAAAAAAGAGGGCGAAAAAATCCTATCCAAAATAGGTAAATCCGACTACGTTATAGCTATGTGTATCGAAGGGAAACAGCTTTCGTCTGAAGATTTGTCGAAGAAACTATCAGATATTTCTATGAGTAGCGGCACTGTCGATTTTATTATCGGTGGCTCTTGGGGACTTTGTGACGACGTTAAACGCAGAGCTGATTTTAAGCTGTCTGTCAGTAAGATGACATTCCCTCACCAGCTGTTCAGAGTTATGCTTTCTGAACAGATTTATCGCGCATTTTCAATTAGCGCAAACGCAAAATATCATAAATAAAACTATTAAGTAATACATAAAGGAGGTTAATATTTTGGCACTAGACGGAATTATGCTCGGACTTATCAAAAACGAGCTTTACGACGAACTTTTGAACTCTCACATAAACCAGATACACCAACCGTCTAAAGACGAGATTGTTATTAACTTCCGTACTAAATCCGGTAGCAAAAAGCTGTTTATGAGTTGCAGAGCGGATTGTGCACGAGTGCATTTCACTGAAAATGCTCCTGAAAATCCGCCGACCCCCCCAATGCTTTGTATGTTACTGAGAAAACGTTTGTGTGGCGCTCGTCTGACAGACATAAGACAGCCACAGTCAGAGCGAATTTTGTTCTTTGATTTCGAAGCAACTAACGAGATAGGAGATAGAGAAAAGCTGTCACTGTGTATTGAGATTATGGGCAGATATTCTAACATCATCCTTATTGATGAAAAAGGACTTGTAATTGACGCAATAAAACGTATTGATATTACTATGACCCGTGAGCACGTAGTCTTGCCTAAGCTTGAATACATTCTTCCTCAACAGCAGGACAAACTCAGCGTGCTTACAAGCTCTATTGATGAAATAGTACAGCTTATTGAGAGTACTGATAAACCGCTTGATAAAGCGATTTTGTCATCAATTCAAGGTGTGTCACCAATTATTTGTCGTGAGCTTATGCATCGTATTGTTAGCGGTGGTTCTCTACAAAGTGAGCTTGGCAGTATGGCGCAAATGATTAAGAGTGATAAGTGCACACCAACGCTTGTGTTCAAAGAAGACGGTTCTCCGTTTGATATAGCTTTCATGGATATCACTCAGTATGATGATGCGCTGAAGACAGAGCGTTTTGATAGCTTTTGTGCGCTTTTAGACGCGTTTTATCATAAGCGTGATATGGCGGTCAGGATGAAATCTCGCAGTATGGACCTGCACAAATTGGTGTCTAACACAATAGAGCGTCTGTCAAAGAAAATCAATATTCAGACACAAGAGCTCAAAAAATGTGCTGACAGAGAACAGCTCAGAATAAAGGGCGATTTGCTGCAAGCGAATCTATACAAAATCCAAAAAGGCGCGATGTTTGTAGAAGTAGAGAATTTCTACGAGGAAGGCTCGCCGATTATTCGCATTGTCCTTGACCCGAGCATTACTCCAGCACAGAATGGGCAGAAGTTTTACAAAGCTTATGCTAAGGCGAAAACAGCCGAGCAGATGCTCAAAATTCAGATAGAAAAAGCTGAGCAGGAACTGCAGTATATGCTGTCTGTTCAGGACTTTCTCAGTCGTGCAACAAGCGATAAGGAGCTAAGCCAGATTCGTCTTGAACTAATTGAGCAGGGGTACATCAAAGAACATGGCAAGGGAAAGCAAAAAGCGCCTAAAGCCCTACCACCGCTTGAGTTTACCACCTCTGACGGCTTTACGGTTTTAGTCGGTAGAAATAATAAACAGAATGATGTGTTAACTCTCAAAACAGCGTCGAAATTTGACTACTGGTTCCATACTAAAAACATACACGGTTCACATACTATCGTGTTGTGTGAAGGCAGAGAGATAAGCGACACAGCAATTTTAGAAGCAGCACAGATCTGTGCATATCACAGCAAGGGCAAGGATAGCTCTCAGGTACCGGTTGACTATACTATAGTCAAAAACGTATCAAAACCAAGCGGAGCAAAACCAGGCAAGGTGATATACGTCAGTTACAACACAGTTTACGTCACACCGAAATTGCCCAAAATCATCGAATAAGCATATAGCTATTTTATGATAAATATCTTACATCTTTTTAGGAGGTTACTACAGTGAGGTTATTGATTTGCACTGGTGTTGTGATTGCTTTGTTTGCACCATTTTTAGTTGTGTTACTTAATAAGAAGCTCAGATGCAGAGTGCTTGATAAGCTAAAACACTATGACCCAAAGAAAGTTAAGATATGCACTAGAGTTTTGATTGTGGTTGTTGTTGTGTTTATTCTGACTATTTTTTATCCATTCGAGAGTAGTTTTATAAGGTTTGACACAATTGAGGGATCCGTTTATTATTCATCTAGCTTTTCTGATCTTGTGAAAATCAGTGGCACTGAAATATATACAGCTGAGTGTGATGATACGGTTTTTGTTGTCAAAGAGCACGGCAATACATACAGCTATACATCAATTGCAAAATACGATGATGGTTATGGATATTGTGGTCATAATGTCAGTGTAATTTTAAGTACAAACACTGACTTTGTTTCTACTAGTAAGTTTGAAGGAGCTGTTAGTATATCTGCGGTTTATAATGAAAACACTAATAAAACATGCTACATATTAAACTTACTTGATGATGATTTTAGTAGTGACATAAAGGAGGTTTATGATCAAACAGGTGATCAGATGAATGTGTTTGCTAGTGAAGACGGAAGCATTCTTGATAATTACTATAGTATTGAAGAGGGGTATCCATGCGATAGTTTCGCTTTTATTTTAGATGGGGAAACTTTCGAATTAGATTTGTAAATTTACACATATTAGTTTTTGAAACGCATATATTTTATCCTTAAGACAAAAAGAGCACCTAGGCATAGGTGCTCTTTACTAATTACTTACTTTAATTCAACGATTGTGACGCCTGCTTCGCCCTCGCCGAAGGTGCCGAGACGGAACTTCTTGACTGCTTTGTGAGTTTTTAAGTGGCGGTGGATTTCAGCTCTTAAAACACCTGTTCCTTTTCCGTGAATTACGGTGAGGTTGTGAGTGTTTGTGAGTATTGCAGTATCAATAGCTTGGTCTACTGCGATGATAGCTTCAATAGCTGTCTGGCCACGCAGGTCAATTTCTGTTTCAGCACGTGCGCTGACAGATTTTGTCACCTTGCGCTCAGGACGTTTAGGCACTGTGACCTTTTCGTCGTTTAGGAGTCTGAGGTTAGATAGCGCAACTCTGGTTTTGATTATACCTGCTTGTACCAGCACCTGACCTTTGTCAGGAAGTTCGAGCACTTCTGCTTTTTTATCTATATCAAAGATCAGAACCTTATCTCCGATTTTGAGGTCACGCGGAAGTTTGTACGAGCCTTGCTGAGCTGTTTTTACAGGGTCGGCGGTATCTTCGAGATTACGCATATTCTTCTTGAGTTTTGCTCTGTCTTCAGCAGACATATTCTTGGCTTTCTGAGCTTTCTCGAGTTCGTCGATAAGCGCGTATGCCTGTGCTTTTGTTTTTGACAGGAGAAGTGATGCTTCGTGCTTCGATTTTTCGACTTCACGTTCTGCATCTCGTTTAGCACGTTCAAGCTCAGCTTTAGCTTTTTCGCGGTCAGCTTTAGCTTTTTGCAGTTCTTCTCGAGTCTGCTTTAATAGTTCGTCTAACGACTGCCTGCGTTCTTCGAGTGTTTCGACAACATCTTCAAACTGACGACTCTCAGCAGACACAAGTTCTCTGGCTCTGTCTACTACATCGTCTTCCATACCGAGTCGCTTAGAGATAGCAAAAGCATTACTTTTGCCAGGTACACCTATTAAGAGTTTGTATGTAGGACGTAAGGTCTTTACGTCGAATTCACAGCATCCGTTTTCGACATTCTCTGTTTTTAGTGCGTATTCTTTGAGCTCTGCGTAGTGCGTTGTGCTTGCGATTTTTGCACCTTTAGAACGCAGTTTTTCAAGTATTGATACAGCAAGTGCCGCACCCTCTACAGGGTCAGTACCTGCGCCAAGCTCGTCGATAAGTGCTAGTGTTGAGCGGTTAGCGAGTTTCAGAATTCCGATGATATTTGTCATGTGAGCTGAGAAAGTCGAGAGTGACTGCTCTATACTCTGTTCGTCACCAATATCAACTAACACACGACGGAAAGTAGATAGCTCGGAATTAT
>JAUMXP010000010.1 GCA_030529125.1 Eubacteriales bacterium
AGACCCATGATTACAAAGAATGGTTTAGATACTTTGTGTATCATCTTAACGTCTTTATAGCGTTCCTGCGCTATGCTCTCGGATATAAGACGAGATACCGCTATCGGGAAACCTGCAGTAGCTAATGTAAACAGCGGAATATATATTTCATAAGCGTTGGTGAAAAGTCCGGTACCAATACCTGCGAAATCATCACCAAACATAGAGTAAATACGTGTGAGCATAATTTTATAGATCATGCCACACAGTTTTACAACTATCATACTTATACTAAGCACCATCGCACCTTTTAAAAAGGTTTGTGAGCTGCTTTTTTTATTATTTTCATTTTGCATAAAATATCACCGGAAATTAGAATTTATGACCACAATCAGCACAGAATGGTTTGTCAGTGTTCTGATACTTACCACATGATGGGCAGTGCTTAAGATTTCTTGCTTCACAGATTTGCTTAATTATTCTTTCTCTGTGTTCAACAAGTTCATCAATCTCTCTGATGTCAGCTTTAACCGCATCCTGTGTGAAAGCGTTAACCTTTGAGAGCTTGTAATATTTATTACCAAGCACCTTGTAGCGCTTCTCTATTTCATACTCCAGTTTAGCTTTGATAGCTTTGAGTTTTGCAATATCGTAAGTACCTGATGCCTTATTGCCAACTTTAGTAACAACGCATCTCGCATTCTCCAAAATATCATTAAGAAATCCCATAACAAAAAACCTCCATACTAGGGTAAATGACTAAATATCATCAAATATCAAAAAATTCTTTATAAAAGAGTTTAATACCATCTTTACGGTTCATAAGTTCATCAAAACGTGTGTTATATTCATACGGATATTTAAAATTAAATATGCGTTCAAGCTTATCACTATTATAGTCCTTAAGCTTAGTAACACCACCCGCACCACAAGCTAAAATGGTGTGAGTTTCATCCATTACGTATACATTATACAAGCTCTCAAACCCAGGCTTAGACCAACCAACATTCTCGAGGTTGCCTGCCATACGGCTCTGGCGATACAGATAATAAGGAATAAAATCATTAGCGAGTAACATTCTCTCTGAATACTCTAGCATATCTGTTGTATCATTTTTAATACCGATATTAATATCAATATTATCAGTGTTTAAAGTTGAACTGCGTTTAAGAGCTAAGGTATGTACAGTTATGCTCTCAGGTGATAACTGAAGTATTCTATCGAGAGTACTCTTAAAACTATCCAATGTATCACTCTTAAGACCTGCTATAAGGTCCATATTGATATTATCAAAACCGCATTCACGAGCTTGATAAAACGCATCTATCGTATCCTGAGCGCTGTGGCGTCTGCCTATAACAGACAGCACTTCGTCGTTGAGCGTCTGAGGATTGATGCTGATACGAGTGACGTTGTTACGCTTTATAGCAAGCAACTTCTCCTTAGTAATAGTATCAGGACGTCCTGCTTCAACCGTAAATTCACGACAGGTGGACATATCAAAGTTATCATTAACAGTAGATAACACAAGATCCATCTGCTGGGCACTAAGTGTTGTAGGAGTGCCACCGCCCATATAGACTGTTTCGAGCTTCAAGCCGAGTTCATTGGCAATCTGTGCTGTGAGCTTTATCTCCTTACATAGCAGGGTAACATAATCGCCGATAAGGTGCTTTGCTTTCTCTATTGACTGCGAAACAAACGAGCAATAGTTACAGCGAGTTGGACAAAACGGAATTGAAATATAAAGCGAAAACGACTTTTTCTCAGATAAAGAAAGTATATTACGTTCGCTTTTCTCAGTTATTAAAGCTAGGTTAAGTTTCTCATCAGATACCATGAGTTCGTCTTTAAAGTACTTAGTCGCCTTATCTACAGTACTTGCATCAATCAATCGACGCAAAAGCTTAATAGGGCGAACACCTGTGAGCACACCCCATGGTAATGTGGTATCAAACAGTTCGCACATAAGCTTATACAGTAGCTGTGCCATTATAAGCTCATCTTTTGAATGTACATCTGTTTTATCAGCAGACAGAGTTTTGTTGAAGCTATCAACACAAACAGTGACGCTGATAACATCTTTATACGATGTAAGTACGAACGGTTCATTTAACAGTTCATATTCTTTTGTAACAGTAATCTTATCATACGGAAAGAAAGCTCGAATTAAGTTTTCCATCTCGTAGTGAAAAGTATGGCTGTCAATATATAAATTCATAAGTAACGCCTTTTATCTCATATATGGATTGTATTTGCGCTCAGCTGATAAAGTTGTCGAAATATCGTGTCCCGGCAAAACTGTATAGTCGCCGTCAATTTCAGCCAGCTTTTTTAACGATCTCATCATATCGTTAGGATTAGAAGTAGGAAAATCGGTTCTACCGATAGATTGACAAAACAGCGTATCTCCGCTGAAGATACAATCATCAATAATGTAGCATCCGCTACCAGCGGTATGACCCGGTGTTGTAATAAATTTTATCTTAGTATCACCTAGATAAAACTCATCTTCATCTATAAGCGCTTTGTCAATCTGAAAACTATCTATGTGCATATTGTGCCATGCAGAGCCGTTTAAAGATGGGGTCTTAATAAACTCGACTTCGTTTTTGCTGACGCAAACTAACGGATTAAAGAGGTCTTTTAAAAAAGCTACTCCACCGATGTGATCAAAATGACCATGTGTGAGAAGAATGTATTTCAAATCTCCGCCCCACTCCTTAATAGCTTCTACTAAAAAATCGCTACTTGCAGCAGGGTCAACAACAGCGAGTTCGCCGCTTGCTTCATCTTTAATAAGATAAGTATTAGTGTAAATATCCCCTAGCACAAAATTTCTGACATTTATCATTTTCTGAGCTCCTTTGAATCAAGCACAATAGTAACAGGGCCATCGTTTAAAAGAGAAACTTTCATATCTGCACCGAAAATGCCCTTCTTAACATTTTCAATGCCGTCAAGTTTAATTCTTTCACAGAAATATTCATATAACTCATTAGCCATATCAGGTGCGCCAGCATTGACAAAGCTCGGCCTGCGACCTTTTCTGCAATCTGCTAAAAGAGTAAACTGAGAGATAACCAGCACTGAACCGTCAATATCAGTAAGTGACAAGTTCATTTTACCATTTTCATCCTCAAAAACTCTCATACCTGAAATCTTCTTGGACAACACGTCTGCATCCTCTTTAGTGTCGCCATTTTCAACTCCAAGCAGAATCAAAAAGCCATTTTCAATTTTAGACACAAGCTCGTTATCTACAACAACCTGTGCAAATGAAACACGTTGCAAAACTGCTTTCATATAATAACCTCAAAATAAATTATCGTCTTGTGATAGAAACAATACCGTTGATATTAGCAAGTCTCGCCATAACGCTACGCAGATGGTCCATACCATTAACGTCGATAATTACAGACACAATCGCCATATCATCAGGTAACTCTCTTGAATTAAGTACGTGGATATAAATATGCATAGAAGAAAGCTGATTTGTCACATCAGCAAGGAAACCAGTGCGGTCTTTGGCCATAATCTCAAGATGAGCCTGGAAAGTTTCTTTGATGTCTTCCTCCCAGTATGCATTAACCCAACGCTCAGGTTCTTCAGCGTGCTCAACATCTTGTGGAACGTTAGTACAGTTACGTTTATGAATTGATACGCCGTAGCCTCTGGTAATAAAGCCAATAATATCATCACCAGGTAGCGGATTACAGCAGCGTGAGAACTTAATAAGACAGTCCTGAACACCCTCAACTGTGACACCTGAACCAACACGCTTTTTACGTTGTGGCTGACTAGGTTCTTTCTGCTGTGCAGCTTCTGCTTCAGCAGCTTTCTTGTACTTTTTGACATAAGCATCACGTACACGAGGCATAATCTTCCACAACTGAGTACCACCGTAACCGATTGATGCAAAGAAGTCATCCACAGTGTTACAGTGCTGACGCTGCATAATACCAGATAAGCACTCTTCGAGGTCCTCTTCTGCAAAATGCATACCTGCTTTTTTGACCTCTCGTTCGAAAAGTTCTTTACCTTCGATAATATTCTCTTCTCTACGCTCTTTCTTAAACCATGAGCGAATTTTAGCTTTAGCCTGATTCGTCTTTACAATATTGAGCCAATCACGCTTAGGGCCTGTTCCTTCTTTCTGAGTCAGAATTTCAACAATCTCGCCTGTTTTGACCTGATAATCTATAGGAACAATTCTTCTATCTACTTTAGCGCCAATCATACGGTTACCTACAGCTGTATGGATAGCATACGCAACGTCGATAACTGTAGAACCAGCTGTCATACCTATAACGTCACCTTTAGGAGTAAATACATATACTTCGTTTGGTGAAAGGTCGTTTTTAATAGTCTTAACAATATCAGTAGCATCTTCAGCCTCAGACTGAATCTCAAGAGTTTGTCTGATCCATGAAAGCCTGTTTTCGATAGAGCTGTCTTTGCCCTTGAGTCCAAGCTTGTATTTCCAGTGTGCAGCGATACCGTATTCAGCAGTCTGGTGCATTTCATAAGTACGGATCTGCACTTCAAACGGCAGACTCTCTTTATCAAAGACAGTGGTATGAAGTGACTGATACATATTAGGCTTAGGGGTAGAAATATAGTCTTTGAACCTATTAGGAATAGGTGTAAAAATATCGTGTACAATACCTAAAACATTGTAGCAATCAGGTATAGTATCGACTATGATTCGAACCGCAAAAATATCAAAAATCTGGTCTAAAGTCTTGCCTTGCATAAAGGTTTTGCGATAAATAGACAAAGCACTCTTGACGCGACCGTTGATAGTAACGTGCTTAACAGAATGACCGATTTTATCTAAAATCTTCTGCTTGATACTCTCAATAAATGCATTACGCTCATTTTCAGAAAGCTTAAGTTCTGTCTCTATTTCTTCGTATGCTATCGGGTCAAGATAACGGATGGACAAATCCTCGAGCTCTTCTTTGACATTTTTCATACCGAGTCTATGCGCAATCGGCGCATAAATATCAAGACACTCACGTGCTTTATCCCTACGCTTCTGCTCGGCAACACACGCGATAGTACGCATATTATGGAGTCTGTCAGCAAGCTTAACGATAATAACTCTGATGTCGTTGGACATAGCCATAAGCATCTTTCTGATATTCTCAGCCTGGTGCTCCTCACGGTCAGTAAATTTAATCTTGCTGATTTTAGTGAGTCCGTCAACGAGTAGTGCTACTTCATCACCAAACATCTCCTTGATAGTAGATAGTGGAACTTCGGTATCTTCAACTACGTCGTGTAAAAGCGCTGCAGCGATGGCATCTGTATCCATGCCCATATCAGCAAGAATACACGCAACAGAAGTAGGATGAAGAATGTACGGAACACCCGAAACACGGCGCTGGTCACCATGCGCCTGATCTGCAAATTCGTATGCTGTTGTGATTTTCTTGATATCATATTTGATATTGCTTTTCTTAATGCGAGTTAACAACTCGTGAAAATCCATATAATATACTCTTTCAGGCATCCATACTCACCTCCTTGAGTTTAGATATAATCATTGAATCTTCTAAGTTTACTTTACCTTGTACTTCACAAAGCTTGATCTTAGTAGAGTTAATTCCTTCGTAAATTTCAATCAATGCAAGCTCGTTCATACACTCAAGAATAACTCTGAGTTTACCATAAGATAATGAACTACAGTTAAGTCTGTAAAGCAGATTGTCAACTGAGTGTTTGTAACCATTGTGCGCTCGCAAGAATCGATAAACAAGCGCAAACTCGTCGCGGTCAGGTAATAGTGAAACAGCATCCGCCATCGATATATCATCGCCACGGCAAAAAGCTTCAAAAGTCTCTTTCGAGTTGATAATCTCTTCTTCATTTATATCTGAAAATCTCATATCTCGAATGATAATGCTGAGATTCTCAATATTGTTGTATACATTTTTATCAAGTGTTACTGCGCAGTCTACAACATCACCAATATCAAAAGGAAATTCTTCTTTTGTAGTAGAAAATCTCATCGCAGAAACACTGTTAGTCCCACGAAGTAATGTGAGTTTCAGGTGCTTGCCACCACCTACTTCATGAATATCCTTAATAGTCATATTATATAAACCAAACAGCGGAGTTGGGTTACCAGCGCCGAATGGTTCGAGCATTGAAAGCTGGTCAGAGAGTGCTACTGAAAGCTGTGCCGGATTGAGTTTGCAATCAAGCTCAAGCTCTGGAACAGGCATCTCAACAGTCTTTGCGTATTCGTTGATTGCTTTTATAAACGCATCAATATTTTTGCGTTCCAAGCCAAAACCGACAGCCATAGGATGTCCACCATATTGTGTAAGCAAATCAGAGCAAGCAAACACCGCATCGCATAGAGAAAAGCCCTTGATACTTCTACCTGATGCTCTACAAGTATCACCGTCAACAGAGATGACTATACTCGGTTTTCCGTATGCTTCTTTGAGCCTAGAGGCAACGATGCCGATAACACCCTGATGCCAGTTTTCGCCGCAAACTACAATAATTCTGTTCTGAACAATCGTTGGTGATAGAATAATACGCTCATTTATATCATCTAGAATTTCTTTTTCAATCGACTGACGCTGAATGTTATCTTCACACAGCTCCTGTGCAATATCCTGTGCTAATTCTTCATCGTCAGTAAGAAGCATAGAAACAGTCTTCTTAGACAACCCCAAACGTCCGCCTGCATTAATACGCGGTACTAATGAGAATGAAATATTACCTGTAGTAATCTTACGCTCAGCAAGACCAGCCTGTTCGATAAGTGCATTAAGTCCGCATCTATCAGAATTGCCGATATGCATCAGACCATTCTTGACAATAACTCTGTTATCCCCTATAAGCGGTACAATATCGCCGATAGTACCAAGACACGCTAAGTCTGAGTAATTCTCAAGTATCTGCTGTGGGTCTGAGTATTCCCCTTCAATCGCCATAACAAGTTTAAGAGCAACACCGACACCGGATAATTCTTTAAAAGAACTTTTACAATCTTCCTGATGCAAGTCAACTACAGCTACTGCATCAGGCAGTACACTGTATGGCATATGATGGTCTGTAACAACAGTATCGATATCAAGGCTGTTTGCGTAAGCGATCTCTTCAACTGCAGCTATGCCGTTATCGACAGTAACAATCAGCTTAACACCCTGTTCGCTTAAAAGAGAGATAGCCTCGTTGTTCATTCCATATCCTTCGCCCTCTCGAGCAGGTATGTAAAACATAACGTTAGCGCCAACTGCTTCTAAATATGAATAAAGCAGTGCAGTAGACGTAACACCGTCAGCATCAAAATCACCGTAGATGCATATTTTCTCGTAATTTTCTATAGCCTGCTTTATGCGTTCAACAGCTTTTTCCATGTCTTTAGCATCAAACGGATCAGAAAGCTCACTTTCATTGTAAAGAAAATCATTGATTTCTTCATCGCCTGTGATACCTCTGATAGCAAGCATCATAGCAATTAACATTGGAAGTTCGTGGCGCATAGAAATGTCGACAGCTATATCTTTATTCAGTTTTGCTACTGTCCATTTCTTCATAAAAATAACTCCGAAATAAATATATTAGTTTAAGCGTTTTCAATAAGTCCTCTTGCGTGATCAAGAGCGGTCTGTGTCACATTAACACCATCTATAATACGAGCAAGCTCACGCACTCTGCCGTCCATATCGAGTTTATCAACATGAGTGTAAGTTTTGTCTTCTACAAACTCTTTGTTAATAAGGAAGTGGCTGTCTGCGAGGGCAGCAATCTGTGCCTGATGTGTAACACACATAACCTGTCGGTCTTTAGAAACTTCTTTGAGTTTCATACCGATTTTCTGTGCTGCAGACCCGGAAACACCAGTGTCGATCTCATCAAAAATCATAGTTTCTACTACGTCGTGACGTGCGAGCACTGTTTTTATAGCAAGCATCATACGGGACAACTCACCGCCTGATGCTATTTTAGTAACCGGTTTAGGGTCTTCGCCAAGGTTAACGGAAATCAAAAACTCAACTTTATCGATACCTGTTTTAGAAAGCTCGGTCTGAGTAAAATCTACGCAAAGCCTTACGTTAGGCATCTCCAAGAAAGCCATCTCTTTCTGAACTTGCTCGGAAAAAGAAAGCGCTACATTATGGCGTATAGCTGACAGTTTCTCAGCATAGCTCATGGCTTGTTTTAAAAGCTCATTAAAACGCTGTCTGAGTTTCTCACGATTAACATCGTAATCAATAAGCTCATTAAGCTTTTCCTGAGCTGACTGTAAAAATTCGAGCATTTCATCTTCTGTTGATCCGTACTTCCTAGACAAACGATAAAGTAAATCAAGTCGCTCTTCGATCTGTTCAAGACGGTAAGGATCAGACTCTATATCAGAGATACTGTCAGCAATAAGATCTGAAATATCCTTTAACTCATATAAAGCGTTAGCAAGTCTGTCAGAAAGCTCAGTTAAGCTCTCCTGATATCTTGCCGATACAGACAGCGATGTAACCGCATCATCAGTCATATTGATTACACCGTCAATATCATCATCACCATCTAAAACCGCCTTAGCTTTGATAAGGGATTTTGTGATTTTATCTGAATTCAAAAGTACTGTTTTCTCACGATTGAGCTCTTCTGTTTCACCGATTTTTATATCAGCGTTCTCGAGTTCTTCAATCTGATATCTCAGTAAATCAATCTGAGCTAAGCGCTCAGCTTCGTCATCATTAGCATTCTCAAGTTCAGCTTTTGCCTTGCAATACTCATTGTAAACTTCGCGATACTGAGCTAACAGCTGAGCGTTCTGAGCTAAAGCATCAATATAGTGCAGATGCAGTGACGGTGACATCAACTCAGCGTTATCCGCTTGTCCGTGGATGTTAACAAGATAAGCTGACATCTCTTTTAATGCTGATACAGTAGCAGGGCGTGAGTTGATACGACAGTTGTTTTTTCCGTTAACCGACATCTCACGCTGAAGGATAAGCATACCATCTTCTACTTCAAAGCCAAGTGTATGTGCTTTTTTCTCCACGTACTTAGATACATCAGTAAAAGTAGCACTGACAAAGGCACTATCGCATCCATGACGGATAATCTGCTTTGTTGTACGCTGTCCAAGCACTGCGTTAATAGAGTCTATAACAATACTTTTACCTGCACCAGTCTCACCTGTCAGTACATTGAAGCCATCTGTAAAATCAATATTCGTTTTTTCGATAACTGCAATATTTTCAATGTATAAGTTAGATAACATTCTCTACCTCTGTGGTTTACTTAACAAATTGAGCAAATCTGTTAGTACAGTCACGAGCTATATCCTCGCTTCTGCACACAACAAAAATTGTATCATCACCTGCTATTGTGCCGATAATGGTATCATCCTCCATAGAGTCGATACCTGCACAAACAGCCTGAGCCATACCCGAGTATGTTTTGATAACAACAGTGTTCATAGCATAATCAACGCTGACAACTGATGAATCAACTAAGCTGAGAAGACCATTATTAGCAGATACAGACTTCATCTGTGGCACCTGATAGCGGTACTTGCCGTTCTGATCAAGCGACTTGCTCAGTCTAAGCTTTTTGATATCACGAGAAACAGTAGATTGAGTAACATCAAAACCCTCAGCTTTAAGATATTCGAGCAACTCATCCTGAGTTGTTATTGGATAATTATTTATCAGTTCGATAATCTTTGTGTGTCTGTTAGCTTTCATAGCTGTTCTTCTCCTTTAACTTTTCGTTAAGCAGAGTGTAAAAATTTTTCTCTTTAAGAATTATAAGATCAAGATATAGGTCAGATTTTCTGATAACTACCTCGTCGCCATTTTTCAGCTCTACGTTAGTCTGACCATCAATAACAAGATAACCCTGAGTAGTATCAGCGTTATCAACTTTTGCTGTAAGTACAGCATCATCTCTGAAAACAACCTGACGAGATGACAACGCGTGAGGACAAATAGGTGTAAGCAAAATACACTCCATATCAGGTTCAACAACAGGACCACCTGACGAAAAGCTATAGGCTGTGGATCCTGTAGGTGTGGCAAAAATCATACCATCAGCTCTATATGTAATAATTCGCTCACCATTAAGTGAAACAGAAATATCGATAATCGGCTTCAGAATATCACGTGTAACAGCAGCTTCGTTAACAGCAAGGAAACTCTGTGTTGTATCCCCTCTTCTTAACTCGACATTAAGGAGCATTCTGCGCTGAAGCGTATAGTCGTTTAAAAGTAGCTTTTTCAGTTCTTTGATTTCATAATACTCAAGTCCTGCAACAAAGCCGATACGACCCATATTGATACCGATCATTGGTTTCTGATAAATAGCGGCAAATTTCGCATTATGTATAATAGTACCGTCACCGCCGACAGTAACCGAAACATCGCTATTCTTAATAACGTCTTCATCAGTATCGTAGTAAGCCACGCTGTCTATATATTCAGTTGGAATTTTAATTTCTAAATTAGAATTATTAGTGATAACCTGTGCTTTGTTGCGTAGTAGCAAATGAGCAATTTGCTCTCCGCAAACGGCTGCAGCAGGTTTATCCTGATTGACAATAAGTCCGATCTTCATAAAATCACCACTTTATTTATCTAGTTGTGCGTGAGAGTTCTCGACTACAAGTTCTGCAGTACTGTCTGTTTTCAAAACAGGGTTTGACGATTTTTTGATATGTATCAGGTATTCAATATTACCCTGCGGACCTTTTATCGGAGAATAATCAAGTCCCAGTACATCAAAACCATTGTTAAGACAAAAATCTATAATCATTTCGACTACATCTACATGTACGTTTTTATCTCTTACTACGCCATTTTTGCCGACATTTTCGCGACCTGCTTCAAACTGAGGTTTAATAAGGCACACTGCCTCTCCCTCATCGCTTAATAATTCGCGTGCAACAGGTAAAATGAGCTTAAGCGAAATAAAAGAAACGTCAACCGAGAAAAAGTCAATCTTATCAGGAACCTGTTCGTCGGTAACATAGCGCATATTGGTACGTTCAAGGTTAACCACTCGGCTGTCATTACGCAGTTTCCACGCAAGCTGACCGTAACCTACGTCGACAGAATATACTTTCTTAGCTCCGTTTTGTAGCATACAATCGGTAAAGCCACCTGTAGATGCACCTATATCCATAGTTATTTTGTTGTCTAGTGTAATAGGAAAGCTCTGCATCGCTTTCTCAAGCTTGTACCCACCGCGGCTTACATATTTCTGCGAATCACCGCGGACCTCAAGCGGTAGGTTTTCATCGTATGAAACACCAGGTTTATCAGCTTTCTGGTTATTCACATAAACCAGACCTGCCATAATTATTGCTTTTGCTTTTTCTCGGCTTTCTGCAAAACCTCTCTCAAAAACAAGTACATCTAGTCTTTTTTTCATCTTTACTCCAAAGAATTTATATTAATCGTTTTTCATAATTTCATACATTGACTGTGCGTCAAGTTTATTGTGCTCAAGTGCGGACTTAACAGATGCGTGCTGAATAAATCTGTCTTCAATAGCTGTAACCTTATACACGCCTGTATATCCGATTTTAGTTAGTTCATAATCAAAAGTTTCACCTATACCGCCTGCGAGAATGCCTTCTTCGAAAAAGTGAATTTTCTCAAAGTCTTTAGCAAATTCAATAGCGGCTTTGTCGATAGGTTTAATTTTACACAGTTTAAGCACACAAATCGACTCTTCCTCGTCTTTCAACATTTCATACGCTGTGACAGCATTCGCAAAAAGTCTGCCGTAAGTAATCAGGAGTTTATTTGCGTTTCTATCACCGTATATGTTGTAGTTCATACTGCTGACCTGTAAGTCATCAGGACGAGCAATCTCACCGCCACGTGGATATCTGACAGCTACTAAACTGTCACATCCGTAAATTGCTGTGTTGAGCGACTGTTTCATCTCGTCAAAATAACATGGTGAGAAAATAGTTGTATTAGGAATAGAGTTGAGCATTGAGACATCGAACACACCTTGATGTGTTTCGCCGTCTTCGCCGACAATGCCTGCTCTATCTACAGCTACAACCATGTGTAACTTCTGCATAGCGGCATCGTGCAATAACTGGTCATAACCACGCTGTAAGAATGTGGAATACACAGCAAACACAGGAATCATACCTTTAGTTGCCAGACCGCATGAGAAAGTAACTGCGTGTTCTTCAGCAATGCCAACATCAAAAAATCTGTCTTTATAAATACGGGAGAAGTCCATAAGTCCTGTGCCGGTACGCATCGCAGCAGTAACAGCACAAATCCTGTCATCTGTCTGTGCAATACGGCACAATCCCTCGCCAAAAACAGTAGAAAAGTCTTTTTTACTGGAGATAGGCTCACCCGTCTCTATATCAAACTGACCTATACCATGGAAACTCGCGGAGTCACTCTCTGCATACTGATAGCCTTTGCCCTTTTTGGTTACTACGTGTAACAGTACAGGGCCTTTGGTGTTCTTCGATGCTAATAAGGCATTCTTAAGCGCATCAAGATCATGACCATCGACAGGGCCGTAATATCTGAATCCGAGTTGGTCGAACAAAGTATCTTTATATACAAGATGTTTAACTCTTGACTTAGAATGTCGCAACAGTGACTTGATTGGAGACCCAAGTAGCGGAATATGTGTAAGTCCGTTTTCGACCTTATTCTTAATACGCAGATAAGTAGGTTTAACGCGGATACTTGTCAGGTATTTTGCCATAGCACCAACGTTTTTAGAAATCGACATTTTGTTATCATTCAGGATAACAATGAAATTCTTCTTAAAACGTCCTGCGTTATTTAGACCTTCATACGCAAGCCCACCTGTAAGCGAACCATCACCGATAACAGCTATTGTATGACTGTCGTCACCTTTAAGCTGTTTAGCGTGAGCGATGCCTAAAGCCGCAGAAATAGATGTGCTCGAGTGACCTGCGTTGAAAGCATCATATTCGCTTTCGTTACGCTTAGGAAAACCAGATATACCATCTTCAGCGCGTATAGTGTTAATCACATCATATCTGCCTGTGAGCATCTTATGTGTATAACATTGGTGTCCTACGTCCCAGACTATGCTGTCTGATGGACAATCAAAAACATAATGAAGCATAACAGTGAGTTCAACTACACCTAAGTTAGGCGAAAGATGACCACCGTTGACAGAAACTATGTCGATAATCTGTGTTCTGATTTCTTCACATAGTTTTGTAAGGGTCGCTTCATCAAGCTTCTTAAGGTCTTGTGGTGATTTAATTGTAGATAAAATTTCGTTTGACATAATAGTACCTATTTTATCCCAAAGTGTTTTATATTAATTCTGTCTGTTTATCAAACTTTCTGCAAGCTGAACTAAAGCAGTTGTATCAGCTTCAAAAACAGAGAGTGCACCAATTGCTTTTTTAGTTAATTCTTTAGCAAGTTCTTTGCATTTATCAACGCCAAGCAATGAAACGTAAGTAGATTTATTATTATCACTATCGCTACCGGTTGGTTTGCCAAGCTGTTCAAATGAAGAAGTCACATCCAAGATATCGTCAACAATCTGGAATGCCATACCGATATTTTCAGCATAGACAGTTGCTGCTTCAATCTGCTTTGCATCAGCACCACCAATAATACAGCCCATCTCACAGGATGCTTTGATGAGAGCACCTGTCTTTTTATCATCCATCTCGCGCAATACATCGAGCTGTGCGTTTTTGTTCTCGTTTTCAATATCAATAACCTGTCCACCAACCATACCAAGTGCACCACTGTACTTTGCGAGTGTATGTGCAGCTTTGACGGCTCTGTCAGCAGTTGTCATTTTCAGAGCATCATCTGACAACATAATATCAAACGCTAGGCTCTGGAGTGCGTCACCGCAAAGGGTAGCGACATCTTCTCCATATACTTTATGGTTAGATAATTTGCCACGTCGATAATCATCATCATCCATACATGGCAAATCATCATGCACAAGTGAATACGTGTGTATCATCTCAACAGCGCATGCGTATGGTAAAGCAGCTTTCACATCAGCACCGCACAGTTCACAGAAAAGAAGTGTCAGCATAGGTCTGATGCGTTTTCCTCCAATCATAAGAGAATACTCCATAGACTCAAGTAGTGTCTTTTCTGTATAATCTCCGTGCGGCAGATAGCTTTTCAACGCATCTTCAATCATAATGCGATATTTTTCCTGATTAAGCATAATATCAATCCTCGAACAGACTATTATTGTCTGACTTCATTTTTTCAATACGTTCATTTATGTCTACAATCTGACCTTTGCACTCATCGAGCTTTTGAGTACAGTATGTCAGAAGTTTGTACGCTTGCTCGTAAAGCTTCATGGATTCATCAAGTGAAATATCACCTTTTTCCATTTTAGCAACTATTTCTTCAAGCTCCTTATTAGCTTTTTCAAAAGTAAGTTCTTTGCTCATATTAATCATCCTCTTGTGAAAGTTGAATAAGTTTAGTTAGTCTGTGGTTAACACCACTGCGTGATATAGGCGGATCAAGCATCTCGCCCATATCTCTGAGTGACAGCTCAGGGTATTCAAGTCTGAGTTGAGCTACAACTTTGAGTTCTTCAGGCAACTTTAAAAACTTACCGGATTTTTTCAGCTTATTGATGGCCTTAATCTGTGCAGCAGAGGCTGATGCCACTTTCTGCAGATTAGCTATTTCAGAATTAGTACGACGGTTTGCTGTATTACGTACCTGCTTAAGAGCCTTTGCTCCCATTACTGCCATCGCCGCATTAGTAGCACCGATAAACGTAAGCATATCAGTAATCTGTTCACTGTCTTTTACATAAGCAACATAAGAACCGTTACGATTAAGCATTTTGATAGTAATGTTACAATCTTCGATATCTCTGATGATATTGCATATATCATTACAAAGATTCTTATGTACCACGCATAGTTCAAGGTGATAACCCTTGTCAGGGTCAGTAACAGAACCACAGGCTAAAAACGCTCCCCTGATAAATGCACGCTCACACATACTATCAGGAATGTTAGCGCGGTTGACTCTCAGGTTAATTTCTCGTTCATCGTGACCAAATAACTCAAAAATCCTTTTACAATCTGCTGAGTCAATAATCTTAACCGTATATGTTTTCGATGTTTTAGTGATAGGTTTGGTGCTCTCAATAATCGGCGAAAACAAGATAGAACACAAAGAAGCGAAATGATTAGCCGCATATTTATTTTCAGTTTTAAATATGATTTTATCACTTGTAAAACGTTTAGACAGCAAGAGCATCGCATACAGCTCGCTACGTAACGCCTCAACTTCAGTAGTTGCAATTGAACACAACTCTTTTTTTGTATCTGTCGCAAATGACATATTATCCCTCTATTTTATGCTTTCCAGATATCTCTGTGGTGAATAGCTGACTGCTGATCGTTATCATTGAAGTGACTGTTGAGCAATCGTGCAAGTGTTACTGAGCGGTGCTTACCGCCAGTGCAACCAATACCGATAACAAGCTCACTTTTGCCCTCTTCCTTGTACAGCGGTATAGTAAAATCAAGATATGAAATCAGTTTTTCCACAAACTGCTGTGTAACTTCAAAATCAAGAATATATTTTCTTACCTCTTCGTCTAAACCAGTTTTGTGTTTTAGTTCTTTGATATAAAACGGATTTGGCAGACATCGAACATCAAAGATAAGATCAGCCTCAAGCGGAATGCCATACTTGAAACCAAATGACATACATGTAACAAGCATTCCACTTTCCTGACCATGCGAAAACATGGTGGTAACACGTTCTTTGAGTTGTTTTGGTGTCATGTACGAAGTGTTTATAACATAGTCGGAAATAATCTTGACAGGTTTCATTAGCTCATACTCCAGCTCCACAGCTTTTTCAGTAGAGCCACCCGAAAACTCATCAGCAAGCGGATGCTTACGACGTGTTTCTTTATATCTTATGAGGAGTGTATCTAGCTTTGTATCAAGATAGAGAATCTTAAAGCGCTTTCCTGACAGCTTGCTCTTCGAAATTATGTCTGCAAGTTCGTTGAACATATTACCGGAACGCATATCTACAACAACAGCTACTTTTTTCATTCTGTTATCTGCACTGTTGTCACACAAATCGTAGAATGTATCGAGCAACAGCGGTGGAATATTATCAACGCAGTAGAAACCGATATCTTCCATAGCGTGTAACGCCGATGTTTTACCAGCACCGGATAGTCCTGTGATAATTACAAACTCCATAGCTCCTCCAAATTATTATTTAATGTGGATAATTTCTCTTTCTAAAAAATATCCTGTTTCTGTCTTTACAGTGTCCTGAACAAATTTAATAAGTGACAGTACATCTTCACAGGTTGCATCACCGATGTTTACAATAAAACCTGCGTGCTTTGGTGATACCTGTGCACCGCCTATAGTTTTACCTTTAAGACCACACTGCTCAATTAATGTTCCTGCAAAGTTACCTTCAGGTCGTTTAAATACACTGCCCGCACTAGGAAACTCTAACGGCTGTTTTGTCTTTCTACGATTCATAAAATCATCCATCTTAGCTTTGATCTCATCAGCATCAGCTAAAGTAAGCTCAAATTCAGCAGAAAGGATGATGTCAGATGTAGTCTTATACACACTGTGACGATACGCAAAATCAAGCTCAGATAAGCTTAATGTAGCAACCTCACCGCTCAAACTTAGATGTTTGACATTTACTACAACGTCTTTCATCTCACCACCATAAGCGCCTGCATTCATATATACAGCACCGCCTACACTGCCAGGGATTCCGTACGCAAACTCAAGCCCTGAAAGTGAATGTGACAAAGCAAATGTACAAAGCTTAGAGAGATTAACAGCAGCACCACAGGTGATTTTATTTTCTTTAACAGAAATATCTTTAAAATCACCATCAAGTGTGAGCACTACACCTCTCATACCATCGTCAGATATGAGCAGGTTACTGCCACGTCCAAGCATAAAGAGCGGAATATCACACTCTTTACATTTACAAACAACTGCTTTGAGTTGCTGTATGTTATTAACAGTTACAAACAACTCAGCGTTACCACCAATCTTAAAGCTTGTGTGCTTGCTAAGAGGTTCTTCGTCTATGTATGAAAAGCCGAGCTCGTCGGCTAAATCTCTGATAATCTGAAGATCGTACATAAATCCTCCGTTAAATTTCAATATTTTTCTCAATAAAATAATCCTGAAGATTCTTCACACTGGAGTTGACAATCAATTCAGGTGGAAAGTCAATTTCCTTCAGCATGGCTATAGCGTGTGGCAAATCGCCAACCTTCTCGTAAAAATGAGCATCGCTGTCAACCACAATGCGTGCGCCGTGCTTTTTACACAACGATGCAATTTTGATACAGTTTGGTACTGCGTTCTTGCGAAAGCCTGTGAAAGTTGTATCGTTAATTTCAACTAGAGTTGAAGTCTGTGCGCAGCGTTTGATAACTGTCTCAAAATCATACTCGTAAGCAGGTGAACCAGAGTGGCCTATCACGTGAACATACGGGTTGTCACAAATTGAAAGATAAGCGTTTGTGCATTTCTCAATACTTGGTTTATCCAAAATAGTAATAGAGTGAAACGACGCTACAACCCACTCGAGAGTTTTCAGTAACGACTCGCTGGCATCGAGTCTGCCGTTAAAATCAATAATATTCGCTTCCATGCCTTTAAGCACTCTGACACCCATCATCTCTTTTGGAATAACCTTGAGATTTCTAAAGTAAAGTTCATCAGGTGAACCCTGCATAGAAATGCCATGCTCAGTTATTCCAATAGCGTAAAGTCCTTTAGCTGCAGCAGTTTCGACCATCTCACTAAGAGATGAATATGCATGTGTGCATGCATTAGTGTGAGTGTGTAAATCTGCAATAATTTTCATTAAATCACCAGTTGGTTTCAATTTTCTTTCTTCCAATATCGTCAGGATTGATGTCCATACCAAGATTCTGGAGCAATTCCTGAGCACCGTTATAGCCCATCTTCTTCTGGCGCTGGTTCATAGCAGCAACCTCAATAATAATTGCAAGGTTTCGACCAGGCTTAACAGGGATAGTAACAACAGGAACCTCAATGCCCAGTATCTCCATATACTCATTATCCATACCCATACGGTCGTAAACTTTAGTTGAGTCCCAAATCTCCATATTTATAACCATGTCGATTTTCTCACTCATTTTGACAGCACCCATACCAAAGATACGACGAGCGTTGATAATACCAATACCTCTTACTTCAATAAAGTGTCGGATATTATCAGGTGAAGAACCGACAAGAGATTTTTTAGAAACACGCTTGATTTCCACAGCATCGTCAGCGATAAGACGATGACCACGTTTTATAAGTTCGATAGCTGTCTCTGATTTACCAACGCCACTATTGCCTATAAGCAGACAGCCCTCACCGTAAACTTCAACCAGAACACCGTGTCTTGTGATACGCGGAGCAAGCTCAACATTAAGGAACGAAACCAGTGCCGCTGTAAGTGTAGATGTGTCATCAGTAGTTGTAAGAACAGGAACTTCGTATTTAGTTGCGCAGTTTATTATGACCTCACTAGGTGTAATATCACGCGCAATAACAACTGCCGGTGGTCTGCGTGAAAGGATAGTATCGAGATGTTTGTATCTCTGCTCTTCATCCATTTGATTCAAGTATGAATACTCAGTCATACCAAGAACAACAATTTGTGTAGGATCAAAATAGTCCAAGTGTCCGATTAATTGCAATCCAGGTCTATCGATACTCTTTGATGAAACAAAAAG
>JAUMXP010000123.1 GCA_030529125.1 Eubacteriales bacterium
TTGCCATAAAAATATGCACCTCCAAAAGTGTCTAACTTTTGGGGTGCATATCAAATTCGAAGCCTTTTTTCGTTTAGTATGCTTTGTATTTGTTTACTGTTTCATCTTCGCTTATTTCATTGTAGTAAGTTTCAGTATCTGACTCTATGGACTTAACTGTGAAGTCATCGTTGAAGTTTATTTTGTAGTTTGTTTTTTCGTTATCAAATGTGCACGCTACGGTGTTTTTTGAAGTGACTTCCCATGTACCAGAAACAGAATTTTTAGGGTCTGTTTTATCGCATGTAAAATCACTGTTGAAAGTTATAGCGTACAGCTTATCTTCCTGTGTGTAGGTTTTGCCTTTGAAGTAAGAGTTGTATTCGTCTATATCTCCTCGTGAGTACCAGCTGTTGCTAGCATAATCGTACGCATTGAAGCTGTCTTTGAATACGATGTCAACGTATAAACTGCTGTGTGGAGGAGGGCATAGGTGGTTGTTGTCTGATAAGCACATAGAAGCCTGAGCTTTTGCAACACCACTTTGTACCAAAGTGTAAGTGCAGACGTAGTTGTCTAAGTTTTCTACGTTGTCATAGCTGAAGTATATGTACGTAACATCGTCAGTACCCTGCAGATACCATCTGTCGTATTCATCTTTTTCTTCGTTATATCCGAAGTCGATGCTATTAGGGTCTATAATTTCTTGGGGAGCAGTAATTTTCACTTCATTTGAGAATTCTGTGTCGTCAGTGCTGTCGCAACCTGCTACAGTAAACAGTGCAAATATAATTAACAATACAGCTAATAATCTTTTCATATAATCATACCTTTCTGATACAGGTATTTTATCACTTAATATCAGTGCTTGCAAGATAAATATAAATAGCAAAAGGCCCGCATATATGCGAGCCTTAGCTTAGGAGAACAACTCAATTAAAAAATTACTGTGAATGTAATCATATTGCCATCGAGTTTGATGTCGAGTTTGTAGTTATGGAGATCAAGAATAGTTTTTACGATAGATAATCCAAGTCCGCTGCCTTTGCTTTCACGTGTTTTGTCTGCGCGATAATACGGCTGAGTAAACAACTTGATATCTTCGTTAGTGATAATACTGCAAGTGTTTGCGATTGCAAACGATTTTTCGTTGATGTCTATAACGATTTCTGTTTCTTCGTCGCTGTATTTAACAGCATTATCTATGAGGTTAGACAGAGCCTGTGTGATCAGGTTCTTGTCAGCTTTAATCTGACAGCTTTCTGTTGTGTTAATTCTAAACAGCTTTTTGCCTGCGATATTTTCGAATTCATCGATTGTCTTTCTGATTACCGCATTCAGATCAACATCGCTTAGGTCTAACTTTTGCTCAATGTTTTCGAGTGAGGAGAAGTCGAGCATCTTATGAATCAGCTCGTCAACTTCTTGTGTGCGCTCGATTATTCTATCGCAGTAGTGCTCACGCTTATCTATATTTACATTTTCTTTCAGATTCTGAGCGTAGCCGCTGATAATAAACAGAGGTGTCTTGATGTCATGAGCAAGAGCGTTTGTGACTTCGATTCGTTTTTGTTCCTGAGTCATCTGCGTTTTCAGTACCTTGCACATCATGATAGTGAGGATAAGACCGATGATGAGGAAGAACAGGAAGATAGAAGAAATGCCTATAGCTAGCACATCACCACAACATTCGAGCAGGTTGAATCTTTTTGCGTATCTGAGACCGATTAATTTTGTAACATATTGTGTTGGATAGTCTTCTATATAGATATCCTCATACGAATCTTCGGTTAAGTTTTCGATTCCTGTTTGTTCATAAAGATAAGAGTATGCTTGTTCACTACCCTCAAAGTCAATTGTTTCGATAGGGTATGCGCCGCTCTCGTGACAGGTGTATGTGAATAAGCCGTTTTCTTCTATCATTCCTTTGTCTGGGTCATAAAACTCATAATTAAGACTTTCGGTCGGGTCTTCTATAAGCCCTTCACTTGCAAAATTGTTGCACACAAACTTACCTTCAATAAAGTACGGCTCGTTGGTGCTGTTGGTTTCGTAACGCTCGAGTTTGTCTGTGATTTTGACATTGAGATCATATGTTTTGACGGTTTCGCCTACAGCATAACCGTAAGAATCTTCGTACGCTTTTACGATCTCAACAGTTTTTGGATATACATGACCGTTGTCAGGATTATAGTAGCATTCTTTGTGTAATAGTAGGTAGAAATATCCGTCTTCATCTTTTTCTGTGTTGAGGTAGTCTACTATAGAATCCAGCTGGTCTGGCGTCATAGAGTTTACGAATTCATCGTAATTTAATATGCCTGAATCACTTGTGTATTCTGAGAAATCATCAGGCCTGAATTGTAAGAAAATTTCTTTATCGGTGTCCATGATTAGCTTCTTATGAGAAGGAAATGTTTCATCTTCATCAATCACATATTCAAACAAAGTTATTTGCATATTTCTGTCGTAAGTGCCGATGTCTGCACCACATGTGATTTCTTCCGAATCTAAATCTTGTGTTACATAGTCTCTCCAACGTTCCTTTGTCATGCTTAAATATAGGCACATTTCGTTGTATGGCATAGCAAAAGATGTTACACCGTCTACAAGATTAACGTAGTCGTTGTGAGATTTTGTTATCTGTGTTTCCTTTTCGTTGTTAAGTACTATAGCTGAGAATACTGCTGATACAATCAGCCACACAGCAAACAACACAGCTGTGATTTTAATTATAATGTTTCGTCTTTGGCGTTTATATTTTTTATTCATTATTACTCCTCCAGTATGTATCCGCGTGATCGGACGGTTTTGATTAGTTTTGCGTTATCTTTCAGTGCTTTTCTGAGGTTTTTGATGTGAGTGTCGATTATTCGCTCATCAATGTCGCAGTCGTAACCCCACAGCTTTCTGATGATACTGTCTCTGGTTACGATTTTGCCTTTGTTTTCAAAAAGCAGTTTCAGTATAGAGAACTCCTTAGAAGTGAGAGTGAGTTCTTCACCAAAGGATACAACCTTTCCATTGTTAGGGTTTAAGGTCAGATTGTTTGTGTAGAACTGCGGTAGTCTGACAAGACCTTTTGAACGTTTGATGAGTGCGTTAACCTTTTCGTATAGTACAGGTAGCGGAAAAGGCTTTACTACGTAGTCGTCACAGCCTAGTCCGTAGGCTCTGAGCATATCGCTCTCTTGTGCACGTGCGGTTATGAATATGATAGGTACATCGTTGTCAGCTCGGACTTCTTTGCAAACCTGAAAACCGTTTAGCTCAGGCAACATTATGTCCAGTAGCAAAAGATCGTAAGAGTTTTCGTATGCTTTCTCTACGCCTTCTTGTCCATCAACGGCTGTATCTATAGTGATGGCGCCATCACTCTTAGAATGAAAGTAGTCGCATATCAACTCTCTGATGTCTTTATCATCTTCAACTAGTAGAACTTTGTACATGTTCTTTTCACCTCCGAGATTAAAATATCACGCGAATATGAAGTTTGTGTGGAGTAAATATATTTTATCATAAAAATTGTAGAAATAAACATCTTTATGGTATATAAGATAAAAAGAAAAGCATTCTGAGTTTTTTTGATTGACAAATCGTTACTTAATAGCTATAATATACCTTGCTGATTGAGGGCCATTAGCTCAGTTGGTCAGAGCAACCGGCTCATAACCGGTTGGTCCGGGGTTCGAGTCCCTGATGGCCCACCAAAGTTTAAAGGCGGTAACACTTTGATGTGTTACCGTCTTTAATTTTTATCAATACAGTGGGAACATCAGGGACTCGAAGGCGACAGTGCCAAAGCGCAGGTGGAACACCGAGATGTAGGCAAAAACGCTACAGTGTAGCGTTTTTAAGGAGAGCGCAGATGAACCCATCAATTTTCGCGATGGCAACAAACGTGGTAGTGTGTTTCTATACATCTCCTCACCCTGATGGCCCACCAAAGTTTAAAGGCGGTAACACTTTGATGTGTTACCGCCTTTATTTTTTATATCTTAATTATCAGCTTTCGACTTGTTTCTCAATCTTTCAAATATAGAGTGGGTATCTGATTTTGTTTCTTCGCTTTTCTTTTCTGTTGTGAGCACTATTGCGTCGCCTTCTTTAGCGTCGCCTATAAGCTCCACAGGGATAGTCAGCATAGAGCCTGATTCGAGCTCTACAACAGCATTTTGTTCTACGATTCTGTCAACTATAATTCTCATAATATCCCTCCGTCTTTAATTTACATTAGAGTATCAACTTTGTCAATGTTGAAATTTTTCTTGAATTAGACATAAGATAGTTATATAATTAACGTATAAATCTAAGGGAGGTAGCTATGGCTGAATATATTACCCAAATAGATTTTTCTATACTTGATTTCATTCAGGAAAATATTAAGTGTGATTTTCTTGATCCCATTATGGTTTTCCTAAGTCTTATAGGAGAAGGCGGTTTGGTATGGTTTGCTATTGCTGTCCCTATGTTGTTCTTTAAGAAAAGCCGTACCTGTGGTGTTGTGATGATACTCTCGATGGGTGTTACACTTATTCTCGGTGAGTTTATGCTGAAGAATGTCGTTGGCAGAGTAAGACCGTGTAATGTTAACCTTGATATTGAGATGTTAGTTCACAGACCTACTAGCTTCAGCTTCCCGTCAGGCCACAGCTCTTCTTCTATGGGCGCTGCTACTACAATTTTCCTAGGGAATAAGAAAGCGGGTATTCCTGCTCTTATCCTTGCGGTTTC
>JAUMXP010000011.1 GCA_030529125.1 Eubacteriales bacterium
TTTTAATTTCGTTTTCGACAGGAGGATATTCGTTTATCGGGTCGAAATCGTTAAAAAAATCATTCATATTTATTCCTCCGATTTAGTGTTTGCTGTGGTGTCTATATATTTGTTGTGTGTTTTGCTGTCGCTTTTTGTGTATACATTCGGAAGCTGGAATGTGAATCGACAGTATCTTTCAGGGATAGACTCAACAAATATGTGTCCACCATGTAAGCGCATAATAGATTTTGTGATAAACAAGCCAAGACCCATACCTTTTTTGTCTATACTTCTTGATTTATCAGTTTTATAGAATCTGTCAAAAATATAGCGGATATCTTCAGGCGGAATACCAGGACCGCTGTTTTCGATAGACACTGAAATATCATATTTTGTCTGAACGTACGAGAAAGCTATGTAGCCTGCGGTGTTAGTGAACTTAACAGCGTTCTCGATAAGGTTGTAAATAACCTGATGCATGAGGTCAGGGTCAGCGTTAACTTTGAGTTTGACGAAGTTCTCAAGTCCCCTGATTTCTATATTTTTCTCAGCGATTTTCAGCTCAAAGCCTGCTAGTACATTGACAATAACCGAGAACATCTCGAATTCCTGTCTGTTGAGCTTTAGCTCGCCGTTGTCGATTCTTGAAAGCGAAAGCATTGACTGTACCAGTCGTGACAGACGCTTAACTTCAAGGGACACTATGTTCATGTAATGTCTGTGTTGACTTTGTGGAATGGTACCGTCAAGCATACCATCGACAAAACCTGCGATAGAGGTCATTGGAGTTTTCAGTTCATGAGATACGTTCGCGATAAAGCTGCGACGCATACCTTCGCTTGAGGTCAGTGAATCAGCCATCTGGTTAAATGCAAGTGCAAGCTCAGCAATTTCGTCCTGACCTTTAACACTGACTCGTGCCGAGAAATCACCGACAGCAAATTTCTTTGCAGCACGGGACATTTCTCGTAACGGCTTTGCCATACTATAACTCAATATACCGACCAGAATGAGGGAGATAAGCATGGTAATAACAGCAGCTATAAGGAACATCCTCATCATAGACATGGTAAGACCTGAAACGAACGTGGATTTGGTAGAAACATAGCAGAAAGCAACAGTTTCTGTGTGATTTCCCTGTGAGAATACAACAGGTGCACCTGCTGTATAGTAGGTGTCGCTATAGAATCCGTTCAGGGTACCAAATTCGAAAAATTCAGAAGTTACGGTCTGAGCGAGTATTTCTGATGGAATTTTTTTGTTTTTGTGAGTACAAACTCCCAACTCTGAACAATGCAGAAAGTTTCCTTTATTATCAACAACTAAAATATCCGCGTCGACACTTTGCGCAATAGTAGAAATCGTAACGTTGAAAAGCGCAGGGTCAGAAACCATCAGCGAGTGGTCAAACGGGTCAATATCAGAAGCAACCAAAGTTACTGCGGCAACCTGTTTGGCATTTTCGATGAGGTTATCTTTCTTTTCATTTTCCCAGTAGTTTGCTATGAAAATCATCATAGTGATACCTAATGCAATCATACTGATGAGAATGATGGAAAGACTGACAGCGAGATATTTCTGGAAGATAGAGCGACGACGGAATGTAACAGTCGTCGTTTTTTTAGCCTTTGACTTCAAATTTGTAGCCTACTCCCCAGACGGTGCGAAGTTCCCATTTGTCGGAAACGCCGTCGATTTTTTCTCTGATTCTTTTAACATGAACGTCAACAGTACGGCTATCGCCATAGTACTCAAAGCCCCACACCTGATCAAGCAGCTGGTCACGTGTGTATACTTTGTTAGGATTACTTGCTAGGTGATATAGTAGCTCCATCTCCTTAGGAGGAGTATCAACAGCTACACCATCGACCTTGAGTTCATAGTTAGTTAAGTTGATTGAGAGCTTGTCCCAGTTTACTTCTTTGATGCTCTCTTCTTCAGTAGCACCTGTACGTCTTAAAACTGCACGGACACGAGCAACTACTTCTTTAGCTTCGAAAGGCTTTACAACATAGTCGTCAGCGCCAAGCTCTAGTCCAAGAATTTTATCGAAAACTTCGCCTTTTGCAGTAATCATAATGATAGGGCAGTCAGAGGTTTTGCGAATTTCTCTGCAAACTTGCCAACCGTCGAGTTTTGGTAGCATTATGTCAAGCAGCACGAGGTTAGGTTGTTCCTGATTGAAAAGCGAAACGGCTTTTTCACCATCATTAGCAATAATTGTGCTAAAGCCCTCTTTCTCGATATAAAGGCGCAGAAGCTCGCAAATATTAGTATCGTCGTCGACGATAAGAATTTTACCGTTACTCATATATATCCCTCCAATTAAGGACATTTAAAATCATAATAATTATAATATAAATATTCAGAAAAAAATGAATAAATTAAAAACAAAGCGTGTCGTATTTTTGAAAAAATACAAGTATAAAAGACTATCAACCCAGCTCGTTGATAGTTTCGATAAAGCATTTGATAACGTAATCAGCCTCTTCATCGGTGATAACTGTGTTCATAGGAAGAGTGAGCTGATTCTTGTGCTGATCGAAAGCTAACGGGAAGTTCTTGATATCAAAGCCTTTAGCTTTATATGCTGTAAACATAGGCAGAGGCTTGAAGTGAACATTACACATAACGCCTTTATCCTTCATTTTGTTGTAGAAAGCGTTTCTGTACTCAGCATCTTTGCCGATAAAGCGCACAAAATACAAGTGACCGCTGCTACGATGACTATCGTCACAGTGATTGAGTACCTGTATAGGTAAATCCTTGAATGCTTCATCGTAGCGTTTGATAAGTTCATGTCTGCGACTGAGCATATCATCGTAGCGGTCAAGCTGAGCAAGACCTAAAGCAGATAAAATATCAGGCATATTGCATTTGTACTGAGTATCTACTACGTCGTATTCCCATGAAACACCTTTGTTTTTTGCAAAAGCATCTTTTGTTTGACCGTGAAGAGTCATCAGCATAAACTTTTTGTAAAGTTCGTTTGAGTCAATACCTGGGATTTCTCTCCAGGTAGCGGCACCGCCTTCAGCGGTAGTCATATTCTTAACAGCGTGGAAGCTGAAGTTAGTGAAGTCAGCGATTTCGCCACAGCTTTTACCGTGCCATTTTGCACCGAATGCGTGAGCTGCGTCGCTCATGACAATAACTCTGCCAAGTGCAAATTGAATAGGGTTGTCTGATGGTCTGAAGAGGTTACGCTTTCTTTCAACGGCAGCATAAATCTTGTCATAATCACACACAATGCCTGCTAAATCTACAGCAATGATTGCTTTAGTCTTTTCGTTGATAGCAGCCTCCATTTTCTCATAATCCATCTCGTAGCTGTCTTTTTTGCAGTCGATGAGAACTGGAGTAGCGCCTACGTGGTAGACAACTGACGCAGAAGCTGTGTAGGTATAAGCAGGTACGATAACCTCATCTCCCGGACCAATACCCAGAATACGCAGGGTCATTTCAGCACATGCTGTCTGGGATGACAGACACACAGCTTTTTTTGTGTTACATTGTTCAGCAATTCTTTGTTCAAAAAGTTTGGTCTTAGGACCGGTGGTGATCCAACCTGTTTTCAGGACTTCGACTACCTGGTCAATTTCAGCCTGAGTGATGTCAGGTGGTGAGAACGGAATGTTCATCATAACAAAATCTCCTTGAATTATCATAATTACATTAAAATCCATTATGATTATACTACTTTCGCAAGTCAAAGTAAAGAGGAAAATAAGTATATATATATTTATAAATATGCACTTATTTTTGTATATAAAAAACAGACAAAAAGCACAGGCTCTTTGTCTGTTTCACTTAGGTTCTATCAGCGTTTTTGCGGCTTTTTTGATATTTTTTCTTTGTTGCTATTCCACCCCTTATATGGCGCTCTTCTTTGTTAGTGTCGAGTACTTTCCTGACTTCTTTGTATAGTGGGTAATTTATGTATTTCAAACGTTCACTTACGTCTTTGTGAACAGTGCTTTTGCTGATGTTGTATTTCTTTGCAGCAAGTCGTACTGTTGCGTTGGTTTTTGCTATGTATTCGCCTAGTTTTTTAGCGCGTTCTTCGACATTTCCCTTCATAAACAAACCTCCGAGTCGTTGTGGTAATGTATATGAGAGAAATGCTTAGTTTATGATAATCACAAAAAATACGATGTATAACGAATTATATTGTGTCGAATAACAGTGTTTTTGTTGACATTATAGCACTAAATGTAATATACTTATTCTAAGTAAATATGCAATTTTCATCGTTTTATGAGGATGATTTTATGAACTTTTTTAACTTCCGTAAAAATCTGTTGATGTTGATCGACGTTATCTTGACTACACTCTCTGTGCTGGTATCAAATGCTATAATGTCTCTTCTTTGTCTTGTTTTTGATTTGAGCGCAAAAGACTATGTGGTCAACGACATCAGATTGTGGTGGATTATTTCACTCGACATACTGTTTTGTTTCTTTATGCTGTTCCTTTGCGGAGCGTATAACAGAGTGTGGCGTGATTTCAACAAAAAAGATTATGTCTATTGTCTGGTCGGAGTTGCAGGTGGACTAGCACTAAGTGTGTTGTTTGCTTCGCTTATGAATAAGCAGGCTAACTGGTTATTCTATGTGGTGAACTTCTTCATTACATGTGGCAGTATCATTTTGTTCAGATTTATTTTCAAGAGGACATTTATTAACCTCACTGAGTTCGGCCGTTCTGAAAACTATGAACGTACGCTTATTGTTGGTGCTGGACAGGCTGCTAAGATGATTCTCACAGACATCAGAAGTGCTCACGCTGACCCTAATAATCCGTCTCGTAACATTCTCCCGGTATGCTTGGTTGACGATGATGACAAAAAGAGAGATCTGAAAATTTTAGGCGTTGAAGTTGCCGGAAAAACCAAGGATATTCCTAGAATTTGTAAGGAGTATAAAATAGAACTTATTTTATTTGCAATTCCTTCGTGTACTGTTGAAGAGCGTAAGGAAATAATGGCTCTTTGCTCTGAAACTGACTGTAAAATCAAGATGGTTCCATACCTTAGTCAGCTTCTGTTTGATGATGATGCACCACAGCTTTTAAACCAGGTTAAAGATATAAAAATTGAAGATCTGCTCGGCAGAGATCCTATCACTTTTGACAGCACTGAAATCCGTGCATTTATTGAAGATAAGGTGTGCCTTGTTACAGGTGGTGGCGGTTCTATCGGTTCTGAGCTTGTTCGTCAGATTGCGAAATACGCACCGAAGAAAGTTATTATTGTAGACATATATGAGAACAATGCGTACGATATTCAGCAAGAACTCAGAATAGAGTATGAAGATGCATTGGATCTTGTGACACTTATCGCGTCTGTCCGTGATTATGACAAGATGGATAAGATTTTCTCAGAATACAGACCTCAGGTGGTTTTCCATGCAGCAGCACATAAGCATGTGCCATTGATGGAAACATCTCCTGCAGAAGCAGTAAAGAACAATATTTTCGGCACATGGAACATGGTTACTATTGCTGAAAAATATAACACTGAAAAGTTTGTTATGATATCCACAGACAAGGCGGTTAACCCAACTAATGTTATGGGTGCAACTAAGCGTTGCTGTGAGATGATTGTGCAGTATAAATCACAAAGTGGCTCTAATACTGAGTTTGTAACTACCCGTTTTGGTAATGTGCTTGGTTCTAACGGTTCAGTTATTCCGCTTTTCAGAAGACAGATTGAGGCAGGTAAGCCTGTTACTGTTACTCATCCTGATATTATCAGATATTTCATGACTATACCTGAAGCTGTATCGTTAGTGCTTCAGGCAGGCGCTATGGCGCATGGTGGCGAGATATTTGTCCTTGATATGGGTGACCCTGTAAAGATTACTACTCTGGCAGAGAATCTCATCAGAATGTATGGGAAAGTCCCATACAAAGATGTAGAAATCAGATTTACTGGCTTGCGTCCGGGTGAGAAACTCTTTGAAGAGTTGCTTATGGACGAAGAGGGTCTGAAATCCACAGGAAACAAGAAGATTTTTATTGGTAATCAGATAGATATTGACCCTCAGAAATTGCTTTCAGACCTTGAAACTTTGCAGAATCTCGCAGAAAGCAACAATAACGAAGAAACTGTTTCTAAACTTATGGAAATTGTTCCTACATTTAATCACAAAGTAAACTGATATTTAGATCGGAGATTGTTATGAAAGTACTATTGACAGGCGGTGCGGGTTATATTGGTAGCCACACCTGCGTTGAGCTTTTGAACAGTGGCTATGATGTAGTTATTGCGGATAATTTTGATAACTCAAGCGAAAAAGTATTAGGTAGAATCGAGCAGATAACAGGAAAAACTGTTGAGTTTTTTAATATCGATGTTGCTGACAAAGTTGCGTTAAGAGAACTTTTCTCAAAATGCGATATTGATGCGGTTATACATTTCGCAGGCTACAAAGCTGTTGGCGAAAGCGTTGAAAAACCGCTTATGTACTACAGAAATAATATTGATACCACACTCACACTTTTAGAAGTTATGAGTGAGTTTGGTGTTAAGAAGATTGTGTTTAGCTCATCCGCTACTGTTTACGGTGTTCCAAAGGTTGTTCCGCTTAAAGAGGGTATGCCAACATCGTGCACTAATCCGTATGGTTGGACTAAGCTCTTCAACGAGCAGATTTTGACTGACGCAACAGTTGCAGATAAAGATTTGTCTGTTGTATTGCTCAGGTATTTTAACCCTATCGGTGCACACGAAAGTGGTATGATTGGCGAAAGTCCTAATGGTATCCCTAACAATCTTATGCCGTATATTACGCAGGTGGCTGTCGGAAAACGCGAGAGATTAGGCGTTTTTGGCGACGATTACGATACTCACGATGGTACCGGTGTGCGCGACTATATTCACGTTGTTGATCTTGCAAATGGTCATCTTAAGGCACTTGAGTACATAAATAAAGGCAATAAAGGCACCGAGATTTTCAATCTTGGTACAGGTACAGGTTATAGCGTGCTCGATATAGTTAAAGCTTTCTCAAAAGTTAATGATATTGAGATTCCATATGCTATTTTAGACAGACGACCTGGCGATGTTGCGATTGTTACAGCAGACCCACAGAAAGCTAACGAGCTTTTAGACTGGAAGACTGAGCGTGGACTCGAACAGATGTGTCGCGATTCATGGAACTGGCAAAAAAGCAACCCTAATGGGTATGATGAGTAAAAAATAATTCAAATTAATTAAGTTGTTTGATAAAGATTTTACACCCTTGGAACATTTTTCCGAGGGTGTTTTTTTGTTTGTATGGTAATTGTTCGCAAAAACCGCATAGATAAGCCGTTTTCGACGAAATAAAAATTATTGAATAAGAGTAGGTTTTAATTGACAATATATATGTTTTATAGTAGAATAAAAAAGAATATAATGGGATTATGGGGCATTAGGACGTTTTTTGAAATAAGAGGGGTTTTATGTACGCTAAATTTTTCAAACGATTTTTTGATATTGTACTTTCATTTTTAGCTTTGATTTTGCTATCATGGCTGTTTTTGATTCTTATTATTGCGATTAAAATCAATGATCCGGGTCCTGCTTTTTTCACACAGAAAAGAGTAGGTAAGAACAAAACATTCTTCAAACTTTATAAATTCCGAACCATGAAAATGTGTACGCCTCATGACGTGCCTACGCATCAGCTCGACAACCCTGATCAGTATATTACCAAGGTAGGTAAGTTTTTAAGAAAGTCAAGTCTTGATGAGTTGCCACAGATCGTTAATATTTTTCTTGGTAAGATGAGTATCATCGGTCCTCGACCTGCGTTATGGAACCAAGACGATTTAGTTGCCGAGCGAGATAAGTATGGCGCTAATAACGTTAAGCCGGGACTTACCGGTTGGGCTCAGATTAATGGACGAGATGAGCTCGAGATTCCCGTTAAGGCTAAGCTCGACGGCGAATACGCAGAAAAACTCAGTTTCTTGTTTGATATGAAGTGTTTCTTTGGTTCTTTCATAAAAGTTGTCAAGTGTGACGGCTTTGTAGAAGGAAGAGAGAAAGAGAACATTTTTATCGTTGGTAGAAACGTTGTCAGTATATCTCCTTTTGATAACAAAATATGGCTTTCAACACCGACGATGCATGGCGATGAACTGACATATATGAAAGAAGCGTACGATACCAATTGGATGTCAACTGTTGGTGAAAATATCAATACAGTTGAGAAGAGCATCTGTGAAAAAGTTGGTTGCAAATATGCAGTTGGTTTGTCCAGCGGTACGTCAGCGCTACACATGGCAATTAAGCTTGCGGGTGTAAAGCCTGGGGACAAAGTTTTTTGCTCAGATATGACATTTGATGCAACAGTAAACCCTGTTGTGTATGAGAAGGGTGTTCCGGTATTTATCGACACAGAGACAGATACTTGGAATATGGACCCGAAAGCTTTGGAAAAAGCATTTGAGTTGTACCCTGATGTAAAAGTTGTTGTAGTTGTTCATCTATACGGTGTGCCTGCTAAAATGGACGAAATCAAAGAGATATGTGACCGTCATGGTGCAGTTATTGTTGAAGATGCGGCTGAGTCGCTGGGTGCTACCTATAAGGGAGTACAGACCGGTACATTTGGTGATTACAGCTGTATATCGTTTAATGGCAATAAGATTATCACAGGTTCATCGGGAGGTATGTTGCTGACAGATGATAAAGAAGCAGCAGACAAAGTCAGAAAATGGTCTACTCAAAGCAGAGAAGACGCACCTTGGTATCAGCACGAAGAGCTTGGCTATAACTACCGAATGAGTAACGTTATTGCAGGTGTTGTCAGAGGTCAGATACCACATCTTGAAGAACATATAGCAAGAAAAAGAGAAATCTACATGAGATACAAAGAAGGATTCAAAGATCTACCAATTACAATGAATCCTTATGATGAATTAAACAGCGTGCCTAACTTCTGGCTTAGCTGTCTGTTGATTAATAAAGACGCTATGTGTTATCAGGAGAGAACTGATACAGTTGGAAAATTCAGGACAGAAAAAGGTAAGAGTTGTCCTACAGAGATACTTGAGACACTGGCTAAATATAATGCCGAAGGCAGACCAGTATGGAAACCGATGCATATGCAGCCTATTTTCAAAGAAAACAAGTTTGTCAGTGTAAATGGTGATATTGGTGCAGACTTGTTTGAAAGAGGATTGTGTTTGCCTAGCGACAACAAAATGACAGATAGAGAACAGGGTATCATTATCGAGATAGTGAAAAGTTGTTTTATCTAACAACTATTGAGGGGATTATGAAAAAACACAAACCTTATGGTGTTTACG
Source organism: Eubacteriales bacterium (assembly GCA_030529125.1). Lineage (GTDB taxonomy): Bacteria > Bacillota > Clostridia > Oscillospirales > Acutalibacteraceae > Ruminococcoides. The sequence continues at coordinate 9,283 of JAUMXP010000011.1, forward strand.
AGAGGTTTATTAAACGACCTATTGATTTTATTTGTGCATTACTTGCGCTTACAGTTTTTGGTTGGTTGTACATTATTGTTGCTATATTGGTCAGGGTGAAACTGGGTAGTCCTGTGCTTTTTAAACAGGCAAGACCGGGTAAAAACGAAAAGATATTCAATCTTTACAAATTTCGCACCATGACTAACGAAACGGATGAAAACGGAAAGTTGTTGCCTGATGATGTAAGACTCACAAAGTTTGGCAGATTTTTGCGCAAGACATCACTTGATGAACTGCCAGAAGCTATCAATATCCTGAAAGGTGATATGAGCGTTGTCGGCCCAAGACCACTGCTTGTTGAGTATCTTGAAAGATACAACGAGGAACAAAAACGCAGACACGAAGTGCGACCAGGACTATCGGGTTATGCTCAGGTGCATGGTAGAAATGCAGTGAGCTGGGAAGATAAATTCAAGATGGATGTGCATTACGTCGATAACATCACTTTCATAGGTGATGTGAAAATTATTTTCGATACAGTTTTGAAAGCTTTTGTCAAGCAAGAGGGAATAAATTCTCAAACAAGCGTTACAATGGAAGTGTTCAATGGAACACAAGAGAACGACAAAGAAACGGTGGAAGTATGAAAAAAATAGTTATTATTGGTGCTAGCGGGCACGGCAAAGTGGTTGCCGATATAGCTAGACTTAATGGTTATGATGAAATCGTTTTTTTAGATGATGTTAATACTGGAAAATGTTGCGGATATCCTGTTGTAGGAAACAGTGAAGCAATAGATACGATTAATGAAGATATTTTTGTAGCTATTGGCAATGCTGAAGTTAGAGAACGTATATTTAATAGACTTGAAGAAAAAAACAAAAGCATTGCAACTCTTATCCATCCTAATGCAGTGATTGGTGATAAAGTCAACATTGGTGTTGGAACGGTTGTTATGGCCGGTGCTATTATTAATCCTTGTACTGAAATCGGTAAGGGTTGTATAATAAACACCTCTTCATCGGTAGATCATGATAATAAAATAGGAAACTTTGTTCATGTTGCTGTTGGCGCACATCTGTGTGGAACAGTGACTGTTGGTAGTAAAACATGGATAGGTGCAGGAGCTACAGTAATCAATAATACCAGTATTTGTTCTGAATGTATTATTGGGTCTGGTGCTGTTGTAGTTAATAAGATTGATGATAGTGGAACATACATTGGGGTACCAGCAAGTAAGAAATAGAGATATTAGGTTAGATTTTTAGCAACTAAGAATTGTGATAGTTCAGCCGTTGGGGGATAAGATGAGCAAGAATAAAAGAGCGTTGATGTTGGCATCGGTAGCCTCTATGATACTTCAGTTTAATGAAGATAATATTAAAATTCTGAATGATTTGGGATATCAGGTAGATGTTGCCGCTAACTTTAAATTTGGAAGTGCTTTAAGTCAAGAAAAAATAGATAAGTACAGGAAAGATTTATACAACAGGGGAACGAAAGTAAACAATCTCACTATTCCGCGAAGCATATTTAGTATCAAGAATATTTTAGGTTCCTACAAAGAGCTGAAAAAGATTATTAAGCAAAACGATTATGATTTGGTTCACTGTCATTCTCCTATTGGTGGTGTACTTTGCAGATTGGCTTGTAGAAAGGCACGAAAAAAAGGAACAAAAGTCATCTATACCGCACATGGTTTTCATTTTTTCAAAGGTGCTTCTAAAGCTGCATGGGCGATTTATTATCCGATTGAAAAGTTTTGTTCCAGATTTACGGATACTCTTATTACGATAAATAAAGAAGACTACGAGAGAGCAAAATCTTTTAAAGCTAAAAAAGTTGAGTATGTTCCCGGAATTGGCGTTCATACTGAAGAATTTAGGAATGTGGATTGTTCACGTGAGGACTTGAGAACAGAGTTCGGGTTTGAAAAAGACGATTTTGTTTTTATGAGTGTCGGACAGCTGTCTGTCAGAAAAAACCATGAAGTAGCTATTAAGGCTCTGTCTAGGATTAAAGACGAAAGAGTAAAATATTTACTTGTAGGTTTTGGTGAATTGGAAGAACATCTCAAGGATCTGGTTTCTCAGCTTAGCTTAGAAAACAGGGTGGTTTTTGCGGGATTTAGAAACGATATAAAAGAGTTGCTTCACGCGGTGGACGCTTTTGTGTTTCCTAGTTTACAGGAAGGTTTGCCGGTTTCTTTGATGGAGGCTATGGCTGCAGGGTTACCTGTTGTATGCAGTGAAATACGTGGAAACACTGATTTGCTTGAAGGAACAGGCGGCGGATATATGTATGGTTGCTATGATGTAGATGATTTTGCTCATGGTATGGGAAAAATCGTAAATGAAGACCCGCCAAAAATGGGTGAAATCAACATAGAAACCATGAAAAAATTTGATATTAATGTAGTCAATTCAGAAATGTATAGAATATATACAATGTAGCATTGTAATAGTTTAAGTTTAGAATAAAGTTAAATAGCAAGGGGATAAGGTTATGTCATTAGCACTTTATAACAAATTAATTAATGGAACAGAGTCGATTTCACTTGTAGGACTTGGATATGTTGGTATGCCGATCGCGGTTGCTTTTGCAAACAAAGGCATCAAAGCTTAGTTATTGGAGACTGTAATGGCTAATAAGAAAAAACTTCTCTATATCACAAGATATTCACTTCATCAGGAATTCAACTTAAAAAAGAAATTTGACGGACAGCTTAACGCCTTTTCTAATTTGGGATTCGATGTTTATTACATCGGTTTTGATGAAAAGCACTTGTATTTGATTAATAACGGCGAGAAAAAGATATTAGGAAAAACACATTTTTGTTTTCCATCATACCTACATACGCTGTTTTATAACGATTTGCACAAGGCTGCAATAAAAGCTATCAAAGTAGAAAAATTTGATTATATTTATTGGAGAGCTGCACCGCTGTGGGGCTCAAGCTGTAAAGTTGCAGAGAGTATAAAATCAATAGGTGCAAAGCTTATATATGAAATACCGACCTTTCCACAGCAAAAGGAAGCGCATCTAAACGGATTGCGTAAACTGTTCTCGGTATATTCTGAGAGATTTAGCAATAAGTTTAATTCACTGGTTGATTACTACGTTTTGATTGGTGAAGATGCAGGTGGACAGTATAGGGGTAAGCCTGCTATCAATATCGAAAACGGTATTGATGTTAATGGCGTGCCTGTAAGAACACCTAAAAATGATAGCGAAGAGATACATCTGCTGGCACTTGCGTCAATGAGCTATTGGCATGGTTACGATAGGATTATCAATTCACTTGCTCAATATAAGGAGGACAGAAAAGTTATCATCCATATGGTTGGTGGTAATGATGGCGGTTGCCTTGAAGAGTGGCGTGAATTGTCCAAAAAATTGGGAGTCAGTGAAAATGTTATTTTTCATGGTCCGTTGTCAGGTGCGCAGCTTGATGAGATGTTCGATTTATGTGATTTAGGAGTTAATTCCCTCGCTATGTACAGAAAAGACTTTGCAGTTACAATGGAACTCAAAGCCAGGGAATATATAGCTAGAGGTTTACCGTTTGTTTGTGCGGTAGAGGATCCCGGATTTGCTGATATAAAAGATGCTATGTGGTTGAGAATCCCAAACGATGATAGCATACCGAATATGCAGGAGATAATTGATTTTACACTCAAAATGAAGCATGACAGTCTACATACAGAAAAGCTCAGAGTTCTTGCACAAAGTAGGCTGACATGGGAAGAACAGCATAAAAAGATATTTGACATTGTAGGAGGTAATGGAATATGAAATATGCATTGATAGGATGCGGTCGTATAGCAGTAAACCATGTGAAAGCTGTTGTTAACAATGGTTTGGAATTTGTAGCTGCGTGTGATATTTCATTGGAAAATATTGATATCCTTTTTGATAAAACCAATTACGAAAACAGAGATCAAGTAAAAAGATATACATCATACAAAGAAATGATAGCAGAAAATGATGATCTTGAGCTGATAGCTATTGCTACCTCTAGTGGTGATCATGCGCAGATTGCTCTGTATTGTATTGAACACGGAATAAACCTGATTATCGAAAAACCAATCGCTATGAGTATGGCTGACGCAGAGGAGATAATTAAGAGAAGCCGTGAAAAGGGCGTTAAGGTTAGTGCTTGTCATCAGAACAGAATTAATATTGCAGTTCAAAAAACAATCAAGGCTATCGAAGACGGAAGATTCGGAAAACTGTCTCATGGTTCTATCCATGTGCGTTGGAACAGAAACAAGGAGTATTATGACCAAGCTCCATGGCGTGGCACCTGGGCAGAAGACGGCGGTTGTTTAATGAACCAGTGTATTCACGGAATTGATTTGTTGCGTTGGTTTATGGGTAACGAGGTCGATACCGTGTACGGAGTAACAAGACAGCAGGAACACGATTATCTGGAGGCAGAAGATGTCGGAATGGCTGTGATTACTTTTAAAAACGGTGCTGTTGCCACTATTGAAGGTACAACAAATGTTTACCCAAGTAATCTAGAAGAAACTCTATTCATTTTTGGAGAGACAGGCACAGTAAAACTCGGTGGCACATCCACCAACAATATCGACGTCTGGAATTTTGCTGATGAACAGGAATCAGATGCTGAAAACAGAGGCTTAAAGGAAGTTACCAGTAACGTTTACGGAAATGGTCACACACGCCTGTATGCTGATGTTATTGAAGCAATCAAAGATGACAGAGAGCCATATGTTGATGCGGTTGCCGGCAGAAATGCACTTGAGCTAGTTTTAGCTATATACAAGAGTATGCAAACAGGTTTACCTGTTAAATTGCCACTACAGGATTTTGCAAGTGTAGATATGGCAGGAACTTTTGGTAAGTAATTACGGAGGTAAAATATGAACGTCCAACTAATGAACGTAAAAAGACAACACGAGATGTATGCGAGTGAATACGAAGAGGCTGCTTTAAAAGTACTCAGATCAGGTCAATATATTGGAGGAGCCGAGGTAACAGCTTTTGAAGAAGAGTTTGCTGCCTATGAGGGTGCTAAGTACGGAATTTCGTGTGCGAACGGAACAGATGCAATAGTACTTGCGCTCAGAGCATTGGGTGTTGGAGAAGGAGACGAGGTAATTACTGTTTCGTGGACTTTTTTTGCAACAGCCGAGAGTATCAGCGCTGTTGGGGCTACTCCTGTCTTTGTTGATGTTTGTGAGGATTCGTATTGTATGAATCCAAAGCTGGTGGAAGCAGCTATTACAGATAAAACAAAGGTTGTGTTGCCGGTTCATTTCTATGGACAAAGCTGCAATATGGACGAGATCAGAAGAATTTGTAAGAAGCATAATCTGTATCTTGTGATAGACTGTGCACAATCTACAGGCACTCAGTACAAAGGCTCAAGAAAAGATACTTTGGGTGATGTATCATGTTTCTCGTTCTTTCCTACAAAAAACTTAGGTGCAGCAGGAGATGGTGGTATTGTTTTAACAGACAATGAGGACATCGCCAGAATTTGCAGATCTCTTAAGGTTCATGGTTCAGGAGAAAACGGTCTGTGGGCACTTAGGCAAGAGTATGAAAAAGCAGGTAAAAGCTTACCTGAGAATCTTCCGCTAGGTACAACAAAGCACTATAACTATCTGATTGGTTATAACTCACGATTAGATGCTATTCAGGCTGCAATTTTAAGGTGCAAGCTGTTGCATATGGATGAGTTTGTTGAGGGCAGAAGAAAGCGTGCAGATATTTATAACGAAAGCTTAAAATCGACAGGATACACTCTGCCTGATGAAATGGAATACTCCAGACATTCTTATTACATATACGCATTGAAGCATGATAATGCCTGTGAAATTGTGAAGATACTTCAGGAAAAGGGAATTGGTTGCGGAACTTACTATCCAGTGCCGCTGCACTTACAGGGTGCTTTTGCAAAGCTTGGATACAAAGAGGGAGACCTGCCAGTGACAGAAAAGCTGAGCAAGACAACATTTGCGATCCCTGTTTTTCCTGAGATGACAGATGAAGAACAGGAATATGTGATTAATGCTTTAAAGGAGATAGAAAATGTCTAAATCATTTTTTCATCCAACTGCAATAATTGATGAAGGTTGCACAGTTGGCGAAGGAACAAGAATATGGCACTGGTGTCACATAATGAAAGATGTCAAAATAGGTGACAACTGCAATATTGGCGAGCATGCTTTTATTGAAAGCGGAGTGGTCATCGGAAACGGTGTTAAGATTAAAAATAACGTTGCGATATATACGGGTGTTGTTTGTGAAGATGATGTCTTTTTAGGCCCCAACTGTGTTTTTACTAATGTAGCCAACCCAAGAAGTTATATCGAGCGAAAAAATGAGTTTAAGAAAACTATAATCAAAAAAGGCGCAACTATAGGAGCAAATGCAACTATTGTCTGCGGTAATGATATTGAAGAATATGCATTTGTAGGTGCAGGTAGTGTTGTTACAAAAACAGTTCCGGCATACACAATGGTTATTGGTAACCCAGCTAAGTTTTACGCGCATGTCTGTAAGTGCGGAGTTAAACTTGATAAGGGTCTATGCTGTCCTGCTTGTGGTGCTCAATACATCAAGGACAATAACGGAGTAATTAGAGAGAAATAAAATGAGTAAACAGATTTGCTTTGTACTGGATTGGTACCCTACAAAAACAAATAACGGTTGTGTATTTGCAAAGCACCTGATATATGCAATTGCTGACAAGGGGTTTGAGTGCGTTGTAATTGCGCCGAGAATAAAAAATGCAAACACCGAGAACGTGCCGTATCAGCGTGTTGAAGAAACAGATAACGGTAGTGTAATACGAATTTTAACGCCTACTTATCTGCATTTGAGCTCTCGTAAGCAGACTATAAAGATGTCTATGAATAACCACTATAAAGCGGTTATGAAGACTATAAAAAAAGAAAATCTTAAACCTGACGTTATTTATGGTCATTTTATATACCAGTGTGGTCTTACTGCAGCAAGAGTTGGTGAGAAATTAAACATTCCTTCCTACTGTGCTTGTGGTGAGAATTCAACTAGATTTGAAAAAGGCAGTCAGCCATATACTACCGGTATGACTTATGCTAACTGGAAGGAAATTTTAGATAATCTGACAGGTATTGTCAGTGTTTCAAGTAATAACAAAAATTTACTTATAGATAACAACTATGTAGAACCTTCGAAAAGAATCGGAGTTTTCCCTAATGGCGTTGATGAGAACAAGTTCAACAAAAAGAACAAAGAGGAATGCAGAGAAAAACTTTCTTTCCCTAAGGATGCTTTTATTATTGTTTTTACAGGTGCTTTCAGTGAAAGAAAAGGTATTAGTGAACTGAATACAGCACTTAAAAATTGTGAAGACGTTTATTCGGTATTTTTAGGCAAAGGAACACTTGAACCTGATTGTGACAATATTCTATTCAAGGGCTCTGTTGAAAATGATATGGTGTCTACTTACCTTAATGCAGCTGATGTTTTTGTTCTGCCTACAAAGGGTGAGGGATGCTGTAATGCAATCGTAGAAGCACTCGCGTGTGGATTACCTGTTATTTCTTCGGATTTACCATTTAACGATGACGTGCTTGATGAGAGTAACTCTATTCGTGTTGACGTCAATAGCGTTAAGGATATTGAATGTGCGATAAAATCATTGAAAGATGATATAAATTTGCGTGAAAGATTAGAAAACGGAGCGAAAGCTTCGGCCGAAAAACTCGGCATCAATACTCGTGCAGAGAATATTTTGAAATTTATGGAGATGCTTTAATGACAATCAGAGCGATAGATATCTCTAAACTTGCCTTATATGGAATTTTCTTAAACTATTACTTTTATTTTATTATTCGTGGTAGTTTTATTCCTATGGGTACATATATATTTCTGGCAGTAGCTGTAATTGGCGTTATTGTCACAATGGGCAAAAAACCAAAAAAACTTGATTTTGAGATAAAGTGCTGGATATGGTATTTTGTCTACTCTATTGTTACAATTGTTATTGCCCAAAGTACATCTGATGCTGTAGATGGCTTAGTCAAATTCTTTCAGAGAACACTTTTTATTATATTAATTACATTAATCTGTGAATATGAAAAATCAATCAATTTTGCACTTAGGCTGATGGCTGTGACAGCTGTAGCTTGTGCCGCAGCTACACTTATGAATATGAATGACTATTCACAGAAACTTACTGTTGAATCAGGAGCGAATGTCAGTACAAACGATATTGGTTCAATCATGGCGTTTGGTTGTTTTGCGATACTTTTTGCGTTTGGTGTAGGAAATAAAAGTAAAGCATATAAAACAATAATGAAAATAGCATTTATTATTGCGGCTATAGCGGTTATTTCTATCGCTGGCTCCAGAAAGAGTATTCTGGCTATAATAATTATGTTTGCAGCTATGTTCATACTTTGTGGACGAGATTACTTTAAACGAATGACCAGCGTACAGTTTATGGGTATTGTTATTTTAGGTTTAGTAGCACTTTACTTTGTGTATAGTTATTTGTTGCCTTATTTTGAGGATACTAACCTGTATGTACGAATGTTTGGACGAGGTGCTGAGAGAACAGCAGAGTCTGATGATGGTAGATGGGAACTTTACGCATCAGCAATGAATGAGTTTTTAAGTCACTTTTTGTTTGGTCTTGGTTTTAACAACTATATATATCAACATGGAATGTACACTCATTCTACATATGTTGAGCCGCTTGCGTGTTCAGGCATATTCGGATTATTGTACCTGATACCATATATCAGCATTTTGTATAAACAGATTAAGCTTTCTTTTTCAAAGGACGCTGCATTTTCTAAAACCAATCGTGTTTTCCAAAAAGAGATGCTTGCTTTCTATATAGCTTTTCTGTTTGTAGGTATTGGTATACCGTATTTATATAAAGATATTCCGTGCATAATTTTAGCAATGTATATTTCTTGGCAGAGAACATCTTTGGATGAACTCGGCTTACGAAGTTACAAGAAGAATAAATATCTAGGCTATGATAAAATTACTGATACAATCTCGAGTTGTAGTTGATTTATAGATAGTTGTTTTGGAGTTTAATAAAGTCCTATAAGTTAGAAGAGGTGTATTTTATGTCAGCATTTAACGGAGCAACCCTGATGATAACAGGGGGTACAGGCTCATTCG